>NZ_CP084911.1:0-255000 GCF_020535245.1 Asticcacaulis sp. AND118
GCGATGGCCGGAGAGGTGTTGGTCGACAGCGGATACTGCACCACGTTCTGCCCCGAAAGGAAGACCGCCGTGCCGGAGGTGGTGATGGCGGTGAAGATGGTGTTCTGACCGTTCATGCCCATCAGCATGTCGCCCATGCGCCCGCCCCAGCCGACGCGCGCGCCTTCGGTGGCCCCGGCCTGCCAGGTCGATTGCTGATCATTATGCGAGGAAAGGTTGGCGGGCAGGGGGACGCTGCGCGCCTGATACTGCGCCTTGGTGGTGGGCTGGATCAGCGTGCCGACATTGGCCAGCACGGCAAGGCGGCCCTGATCGAACAGGTCCTTGCAGCCGGTCATCAGCGGATGCAGGCCAAAGGTGCGATTACTGGCGCTGGTGTTGGCGGGGATGAGTTGCGGCGTTTTGGGATCGATCGGCAGGACGCCGCCCCAGTGTTCGGGCTTGCCCAGAGCCGAGGTGCGGCCGGTCACGGCATTGACCTGACCCACGGCGGTCGCGGCGGTCCCCGCCGGCATCAGGGCGATGGGGTCTGTCCCCTGATTGCGGGCGGCGAAGTAGCGGCCCCACGAGTCGGCGTCGGTCGGCAGCACCATATTGTTGGCGTCGTTGCCGCCGTAGAAGAACAGGCAGACCAAAGCCTTGTAATCCGTGGCGCTTTGCCCGGCGGCGGAACCGGCGGCGGCCAGTTGCAGGCCGAAGGAGGTGGCGGTGCCGAGGCCGCCAAGGCCCCCGATACCCGCCATGCCAAGGCGCATAAATGCGCGGCGATCAAGCTGTGCCGTCATGACGCGGGACCTTATCTTTGAGCGATATATTCGGGTGACGCCATGCTGAGCAAAATGGCGAGCTTGACCCGGTTGAGTTTGGCGGTGTCGATCTGGGCCTGGGTGCCGTTGGCCGGGATGGTAATGCCGGTGACGGCGGTCACGATCTTGCTTTTCAGCGGACTGGACATGCGCCCGCCGTACAGCAGGAGGTCCATGCGCTCGACCAGCCCCGCCGGATCGGTGGCCAGAGGCAGTTCCTTGGCATAGGTCGATTTTATGTCGCTGCTGGCGCCGATGCCCGAATTGATCGCGCCCTGCATCAGGTTGACATAGCTGGCGGTCGTCACCTCGTCGGTGATCTGCATTTCCGGCGCGACCTTGCCCTTTCCTCCGAGGGTGGTGTTGGGCGCGACATAGCCGGGGCGGAAGAAGTTGAAGACCGAGGCGGAGGTCAACGGAGCCTGATTGAGTGAGGTCTGGGCGGCGGTCGAGGTCATCAGCCATTTGCCGCTGGCCGAAGTCGTCTCGAAGGCGCGCATCCAGTGGGTCAGGCGGATGACCGGTTCGCGCAGCTTGCCGTAATCCATGTCGGTCGAGGCGGTGCGGGCCTCGCTGTCGAGCAGGATGGCGCGCACGACCGCGGCCATGTCGCCGCGCACGCCGGAACCGTTATTGTTGAAGATGGCGGCCACACGCCCGACATAGGCCGGCGAGGGGTTGGAGGTCACCAGACGCTGGATAAGCTGCTTCGAGATGAAGGGGCCGACATTGGGGTGGTTGAACAGAGTGTCGAGCGCCGTATTCACATCGCCGTCGATATTGACCGTCGTCGAAGCCGGGATGGTCGTGCCGAGAAAGCTCTTGGCCGAGGTCGAGTGATAGTTGGCGTAGCCGATCATCGGCCGGGTGTAGGACAGGGCGTCGCGGCTGCCGCCGAAGAAGGTCGAGTTGGTCGGCGTCGGATGATACCAGGACAGACCGGTGAAGACCCTGGCCAGCCCCTGAATGTCGGCGGTGGCGTAGGTCGGGGTGGTGTTGCCGAACAGATCGGTCTTGGGCGTGCCGTCGGTATTGAGCTGGTACAGGCCGATGGTGAAGAGTTGCATCACTTCGCGGGCGTAGTTTTCGTCCGGATTGCGGCCGGTCGCCGTGTTTTCCTTCTGGTTGGCCAGATAGGTCAGATACTGCCCCATGGCCGGGTGATAGGTCACGTCCTGAAGAAGCGTGCGGAAATTGCCGAAGGCGTTGCGGCCCAGCATGTCGTAGTAGGAGGCCACGGTCCGCACATTGATATTGCTGTTGTAGGAGGTGACGAAGATCTCCGACAGTGCGAATTTCACGCGCTGGCGCAACGGGTCGGGGCCCGTGACGGCCTGCCTGTAGAAGCTTTCGTAGAATTGCGTCGACGACAGGCTGGCGTTGGCGTTCGTTTCGCGCAGTTCGACAAGGCGCGCGTCCATCTGATCGAGATGGCTGGCGCTGATCGGCAGAGCGATCTGGGCGTTGATCCAGTCGGAATAACCCGCCGCGCTGACCGCGGCGACGTCGGCGTCGGTCGCGCCAAAACTGGCCTGAGCGAGGAAGCGGCTGGCTTCCGCAGCGGTAGGTCTGACGACCGCGGGCGGGGCCGAACCGCCGCTGCTGCCGCCGCTATTGCCGCCTCCACCTCCGCCCCCGCCGCAGGCGGACATCAGGCAAAGGGAGGTAATGACGCAGGCGTGGATGAGCCTGCCTAAGACCGATCGGGAACGCTTGAGCATACTGTACGCGATACTGAACAAGGACCGGAGGACACCGGCGAGATGAAAACGGATAAGACTAAAACCGGACAGGCACGGCTTAGGCGTAGTCGAGGTGGTCATACGGTTCGCGCCCCCACAGCACATTGCGGGCACGCTTCGCCGACCGATCGTCAGATAACATAGTCACCCCGCCGTGTATGATCATAAGTGAACACTATGAACAGATCGTGACCCTGTGGATAGTTTTTCTAAAAAGTGTGCGCTGCACCATATTTTAGGCCATCCGGGGGCATTAACCCTTACGATTGGTTGCGCGAACGCGGAAATCTGTTTAAGACCAAGGGACCGATTTTTTATTGCACCGATTTTTCTCTTTTTCATTCTCAGGATCGATTGATGTTCAAAAAGATACGCAAGGCCGTTGTGCCTGTGGCTGGTCTGGGTACGCGCGTGCTGCCCGGAACCAAGGTCGTCCCCAAGGAATTGCTGAACGTCGTCGACCGCCCCATCCTGGCCTATGTGGTCGAGGAAGCGCGCACGGCCGGCATCGAACACTTCGTCTTCGTCACGGGCCGCTCCAAGGGCGCCATCGAGGACTATTTCGACCATCAGGTCGAGTTGGAGGCCCAACTGGCCGCCAAGAACAAGACCGCCATTCTGGATCAGCTTCTGGCCGAACTGCCTAAAGAAGGCGAGATGAGCTTCGTCCGCCAGATGCAGCCCAAGGGCCTCGGCCACGCCGTCTGGTGCGCCCGCGACATCATCGGTGACGAACCCTTCGCCGTCATCCTGCCCGATATGGTGATGGACGCCGAAGTCGCCGCGCTCAAGCAGGCCGTCGACGCCTATGATCAGGTCGGCGGCAATATCATCGTCGTCGAACCCGTCCCCCACGACCAGACGCACCAGTACGGCGTCGTGGCGCTGGAAAAGCAGGATGGTCGTTTGAATAAAATGACCGGCATGGTCGAAAAGCCGGCCAAGGGCACGGCCCCGTCCAACCTGATCGTCTCGGGCCGCTACATCCTTCAACCGGAAATCTTCGAGCTGCTGGCCACGCAGGAACGTGGCGCGGGCGGCGAGATCCAGTTGACCGACTCGATGTTCCGCCTGATGGAAACGCAGTCCTTCCACGCGCTGGAATATGACGGCACGACCTATGACTGCGGCGACAAGGTGGGCCTCTTGCGCGCCAATGTGGCGCTGGCGCTCAAGCGCGCCGACCTCGGCGACGCGGCCCGCGCGGCTCTGCAACCATTCTTCAACTGATAAATTCAACGATATTCACGAGATATTTGAATGACCGTCCTTCTTCCCCGCACGGATCTGGTTCCCAACACCTACGAATTTGAAAACGAGGCCTTCGTCAAGACGACGGGCTTCCGCGAATACGATGCCCGCTGGCTGTTCGGCAAGGAGATCAACCTGCTGGGCATTCAGGCGCTGGGCCTCGGCCTCGGCAGCTATGTGCAGGAACGCGGCGTGAAGCCGCGCATCGTCGTCGGCCACGACTTCCGTTCTTATTCGATCAATATCAAGAACGCCCTGATCATCGGCCTGCTGCAGGCCGGCTGCGAAGTGCTCGACATCGGCCTGTGCCTGTCGCCGATCGCCTATTTCGCGCAGTTCGACCTCGACGCGCCGTGCGTCGCCATGGTCACTGCCTCGCACAACGAGAACGGCTGGACCGGTGTGAAGATGGGCTGTCAGGCCCCGCTGACCTTCGGTCCGGACGAGATGACGCGCCTCAAGGAAATCGTCATGAGCGGCGCGGGCATCGAACGTCCGGGCGGCAAGCTGGAACTGGTCAAGGGCGTGCAGGAGCGCTACCTCGCCGACGTCGCCACCAAGGCGCAGCTCAAGCGCAAGCTGAAGGTCGTCTGCGCCTGCGGCAACGGCACGGCGGGCGCGTTCGCCCCGCAGGCCCTGCGCGCGATGGGCGCGGAAGTCATCGAGATGGATTGCGAACTTGACGCGACCTTCCCCAAGTACAACCCGAACCCCGAAGACCACGAAATGCTGGTCGAAATGGCCAAGGCTGTAAAGGAACACGGCGCCGATCTGGCGCTGGGCTTCGACGGTGACGGCGACCGTTGCGGCGTGGTCGACAATACCGGCGAGGAAATCTTCGCCGACAAGATCGGCCTTTTGCTGGCGCGAGACCTGTCGGACATCTATCCGGACGCCACCTTCATCGTTGATGTGAAATCGACCGGCCTTTACAAGACCGACGAAGTGCTGAAAAAGAACGGCGCGACCACCGTGTACTGGAAGACCGGCCACTCCTACATCAAGCGCAAGACCGCCGAACTGAAGGCGCTGGCGGGCTTCGAAAAGTCGGGCCACTTCTTCCTCAGCCAGCCGATCGGGCTCGGCTATGACGACGGTCTGGTGGCCGCTGCGGCGGTTCTGGCCATGCTGGACCGCAACCCGGACAAGAGCCTGAGCGACCTGAAAGACTCCCTGCCGGTCGCCTATACCTCGCTGACCATGTCGCCCAAGTGCGGCGATGAAGTGAAGTATCAGGTGCTGGAAAAGATCGTTCAGGAATATGTCGATCTGCACGCCGCCGGCGGTGAAATCCTCGGTCGCAAGATCGTCGAGGTCATCACGGTCAACGGCGCGCGTGTCCACCTCGAAGACGGTTCGTGGGTGCTGGTGCGCGCCTCGTCGAACAAGCCGGAACTGGTGGTGGTCGTGGAATCGCTGCGTTCGGCCGACGACATGCGCGACCTGTTCCGCAAGGAGATCAAGCCGCGCCTCGCCAACCATCCGGAAGTCGGCGCGTTCAATCAAGAAATCTAGGCAGGAAATCTAAGGTCTCCTGATCGCGTAATAAAAAAGGGAGCGTTCCGACCGGAGCGCTCCCTTTTCGTTTGGCCTTAAGGCCGCCATTTATAGTCGGGTTTCGCCGTAACTTCCGGCGGGAAGTCGTTGAGTTGCGAGCCCTTTTTCGCGTCCTTCTGCGACTCTGCGTCGACGAAGCCGCTATAGGCCCCGTGGGTCAGGCTCGGTCCTCCACGCAGTTCGACATCGCCGTACAGTTTCGCCGTGCCGCCGATGACGGCATTCGGCTCGAACTGGCCGATGCCCATGAAACTGGTGCGCACCACAGCCTTGTCGGTCACCTTCACGCCATTGGAAATCAGGCTCAAGGCCCCCACTGAGGCTTCGCCCGACACCTCCCCACCATTGATAATGGCGTGGTCCTCGACGCGCGCCTTGCCCAGCACCTTGCCACTCAGGACGCGGGCCTGCGGACCGACATAGGCCGACGCATCGACCTGTGCGCCGGCGGTGACCCAGCCGCCGCCATTGGGGTGACGATGACCTTCAGGCGTCGGATTGGCAGCGCCCGGCTGATAGCCTTCGGGCAGGGCCCCGGCGAAGCTGGCCATCCACGGATAGCGGTAGATCGAATGCCACGGCTGATCCCACTGGATCTTCTGATAGACATCTGGCGCACCCATTACGACCAGATACAGCGCCTTGTCCGTCGGCTTGACCGGGAAGATCATGTCGCCGTCCGCGCCATCGACCACGGGGCTGATACGCGATTGACCGTCGGCGCCGATGGCCACCACGCCCCAGCGCCAGTTCGAGCCGGGATCGACAACGGCCGCCGGTTCGTTTTCCAGACCGGGCAGGGCGTTGGCGGCCTCGGCCTGCACCACGCCGCGGAAGGTGACGGTGACCTTTTTCGTCCCGGCATCGGGAATCAGCCTGACGATATTATAGCCCCAGCGCTGGGGTGCCCAGTCGAAGGGCACGGCGAACTGGCGCTTTTCGGTATCGATCGGGTCTAACTGAGTCATACGCAGGAAGCGCTGACCGTCGCGCTGATCGTAGGCACCGTATTTCTCGCGATAGATGACGCCCTGATCGCTGCCGTCCGGATTGATATAGTCCCAGTTGACATTGTGCAGGGCCCAGTTGCCGAACACGTCGTTCAGTTCGGCGAGGCTCCAGCCCTGATTGCGCATCAGCACGACGAACGGGTCTTCTTGCGCGTAGCCGGCCTGACCGGGTTTGAGCGCCTTCGACCACAGACCGTTGACGGCCTCGTAGCCATATTCGTTCTTCAGATATTCGAGGAACTGCCAGCTACAGTAACGGTCGCGCGTCGAGCCGTAATAGAGGTGCGGGAAGTTGACCAGCATCTCGGAGCAATGGACGTTGTCGCGGAAGAAGGGCAGTTGGTGCGTGATCCAGTTGGCGTGGTTTTCCCACAGCCAGCCCGAATAGACGGAGTCGCGGAAACCGCGCGACGAGCCCTGAAGCCCGTGGGCGAATTCGTGGGCCAGCCCCCAGTTGTCCTTTAGCGACAGCGGGTGAATCCACATGCCCATGTCGCGCTCGCCCGTCGGTCCGCCGGACAGGGCGAAGGTCGGGTCGAGATTGATATTGGCCTTGTGCTTCTTGTCGGTGTCGCAGTAGGGGACGGCGAACTGCGTCCCCTCCATATAGAACTTCCAGATATATTCGAGCTTTTCCCCGGCGGAGACGGCGTCGGCCCTGTTGACCGCGCCGTCCTTCCATCGGAAGGCGTAGTGCTCGGTCTCGTACTGCACCGGGGCCTCTTCGGGCGTGCCGGAGACGACGGTGAAGGCGCCGGGGACGCAGGTTTCCTGAGCGCCCGCCTCCTGGGCTTTGGCGGTGGAAGAGACGGCGAGGGCGGTCAGCAGGGCCGCCGTGGAAATCAGAGCGCGCATCGGAACTCTCTATTTGGCGGTGAACAGGCGCAGGCCGAAGATCATGCCGGTCGAGCGGCCATTGCTCGGTTGCAGGCGGATGGTAACGGTTTCCTTGCCCTTGGTCAGGGCTTCGGGGATGTCGTAGACCTCATCGAAGAACTCGCCGGGCTTGGGCGCATCGGGGTGCGAGACGCTGACGGCTTTTTGTCCATCGATCAGCACGTCGTAGGACCGCTTGTCGCTGCCCCAATAGGTCGCCTGAAGTTGCAGCGGGCCGGCGTCCTGACCGGGTTCGCGGCGCACCTTCATCGTGAACTGCATGAAACCGCCCTGACGCGCGTCGCGGCCATTGCGCCCGCGATAGGTGCCGGGCCACGAGACGTCGGATTCGAGGCCGTGGTCGCGTTCGGGCTGCATTTCGCCCAGGTGCATGACGTCCACCGACCGCGCGGCCAGATCGCGCTGGCGTTCCTGTTCCGCCAGGAAGGCGGCTTCTTCGACCTTCCACTCCGCTTCGCTGAAGCGTTTGAAATAGACGCCGCTGCGGCGTTCGTACTGGGCATAGAAGGGCACGAAATCCATATCGCCGGGCCGACCCGTGCCCGCCGTGCGGAAGTGGGCCTTCTCGATGGCGACCGGCTTGAAGCCCGCCAGCAGGTCGTCGCCGACCAGAGCCGGTTCGACGGCCTTGTACGGCTCCTCGGCCGAGCCGAGATCGGCGGCCAGCACCAGCGGACCGCGCAACAGGGCCACGACCTTGTCGTCGTCGCGGGTCGCTTCGAAACGCAGGTCGAGCGGCAGGGCCAGTTTCACCTTGTCGCCGGCGCTCCACACGCGATCGACGATCAGATAGCCGCCGTCGCGCTGGGCCTTGACCGGCTTGCCGTTGAGCGTCAGGTCGGCGCTCTTCGCCCAGGCCGGGACGCGCAGGGCCAGTTTGAACCGGGTCGGGCGGCGGAGGGCCGGAAGGCTCAGGTGGATGTCGCCGTCATAGGGGTAGCCGGTGTCGAGGCGCAGTTGCGCGCCCCTGGCCGCCCATTTGGCCGTTGCCGGGATGTAGAGATTGACGAACAGCGTGTCCGCCGATTGCCAGAAGATCGACTCGCCGTGCTTGGCGTGGCTTTCCATCCCCGAACCGTGGCAGCAGGTCCAGTTATCGACCGGGTCGGAGAAGCCGCGCGCCGCGCCGGTGAACAGCGGCGTCATATAGCTGAACATGCCGGTCTTCGGGTTCTGCTGCGACAGGATGTGGTTGAAGTGCGCGCGCTCGAAATAATCGAAATAGCGCGCATCGGCGTTCCAGCCGTACAGATGCCGCGTCAGCTTGAGCATATTATAGGTGTTGCAATGCTCACACGTCGCTTCGGTGATGTGCTTGGAGATGGTGTCGGGCTGGAAGAAGTATTCGCGGTCGGCATTGCCGCCGATGACGTAGGAATGGTGATTGACCACGCGCTCCCAGAAGAAGCTGGCGGATTTTTTACTATCCGCATTGCCGGTGACCTCGTACAGGGTCGCTTCGCCCAGCAGTTTTGGCACCTGCGTATTGGCGTGGTTATTGGCCAGCCTGTCCTCGCCCGCGGTCAGCGGGTCGATGATGCGCTTATGGTGCATGCGCTGCGCCAGTTCCAGCCAGCGCGGGTTCTGCGTGCGGCGGTAAAGCTCGGCGAACGAGTCGTTCAGGCCGCCGAATTCGCAATTGAGCACGGTCTGCACCTGCTCGTCGTTCAGGGCGCGGAAGACCCTGTCGATATAGACGCCGAGGCCGACGGCGACGGTCAGGCCCTTGTCGTGGCCGCAGAAGGTCTGGGCGTCGAACAGGCCGCCATAGAGCTTGTGCCAGTTGTACAGCGGTACCCAGCAGCCATTGAGGTCGAAGCCGGCCGAACGGATATCGCCGCGCATGATCTCCGGGAAAATTTCCTTGCCATCGACGACCGTCCCATCCTTGCGCTTGCGCGTGAAGCCGGCGACATAGCCGTCGCCGTGCGCGCCCTGAATCAGCGCAAGCTCATCAATAATGTAAGCCGCGCGGGCCTTCAGCACCGGATTGCCGGTCTGGGCGTGCATCAGCGAGATGGCCGACAGATAGTGACCCAGGCTGTGGCCGGCGATGGTGTCGCGCTCCCAGCCGCCGTACATCTCGGCCTTGGGCTTGAGGCCCGCGAACTTGCGGAAATTATGCAGCAGGCGGTCAGGATCGACGCTCAGCAGGTAGGTTTCGTTGACATCCACCGCCGTTTTAAAAGGGGAGGGCAGGAGGCGCACATCGGACAGGGGCAGGGACGTAACGCCCGTCACGGGCGCCGTGGCCGAGGCGTTTCCCGCCAGCGACGTGCCGGTCAGCAAAGCCGCGGCGCTTGCCAAGGTGTTGCGGCGATTAAGGACGATATCCAAGGCCATGAACGCTCCTTTGTATATTGTATACCAAGCTAGCAAGTAATCAGACAAAAGGCAAGGCACGCTTCGGCGTGTGGATTCAAGCCGACAGTCGCGGCTGAGACAACGTTGTCCTTTTATGGACTGTTTTTCAGGGAGAAATAACGATGCAGCCGCGACATCGGGCTGCGGACGTCCTCTGCAGGCGTACGTTTAATTGACGGACATTTTAAAGGGCGATTCGGGGCGATTTGCGTCACGGATGGCGTAGGGCGCAAGGCATCGGTTGCGGATGCGACGACTAAATAAATTCAGTATCTTAAATGGGGCTTACGTCGTTTGAAGGGTCTGAAATTAGCCTTTCCGAAGCCATTTTGAAATGACTGCATAATCAGTATGCGGCCTTTAAGGTGAGCGCATACGCCAGAATCGACGCATCAAAACGCCCATTTCGCGGTTATTTTGACAGACAAAAAGAGACGAAAACCGGTTTTCATGATTCCCTTTTTTCAGAATTGAGCGAAAATTTCCTCGTTTGCATCGATTGTTGCAAAGTATGTGGCAAAAAGAGCACTGAAATTGTCTGTTTTATAAAAATGTCACCGCAAGAGGGTATATCGTATAAAATATTTTTGACGGAACGCCATTTTCGTGTCCATTTACCCTCACCGAGACGCGCCGTCAGGGGACCGCGTCATCTGGCGAGGATTTAACGATGATGCACCCTTCAAATAAGAAAAAATGGATGCTGGCCGCGACCGGTCTGGCGGCCATTATGTATTGTACGCCGGCTCTTGCGCAGACCACGGCGACAGACACGACCGCAGCAGCGGATGACGATGTCGATGCCGTCGTCGTCGTCAAGGGCCTGCGCAAGAGCCTTCAGTCGGCGGCGCAGAAAAAGCGCAAGGCGGCGCAGATCGTCGACGCCATCGATGCCGAAGACGTGGGCAAGCTGCCTGACAACAACGTCGTTGAGGCCATTGCGCGCATTCCGGGCGTTCAGATCGAACGCGAGCGTGGCGAGGGCACAGGTATCAAGATCCGGGGAATGGAAGATATCCAGACGACGCTGAACGGCAGCCCGAACAATTCGGGCGTGGGTCGTACCGCCTCCCTGAACGACATCCCCGCCGAACTGTTGAAGTCGGTTCAGGTCTACAAGACGCGGACGGCCGATCAGGTCGAAGGCGGCATCGCCGGCACCGTGAACGTCGACCTGCGTCGTCCGCTCGACCTGCCCAAGGGCTGGACGGTCGCCGGCAGCGTGCGCAATGTCTATTCCAGCATTGGCGAAACCGAAAGCCCCTACGCGAGTGCACTGGTCGCCAACCGCTGGTCCACAGGTGCCGGCGAACTGGGCTTCCTGCTCAACGTCTCCTATCAGGAAAACAATTATAACGAGCAATGGATTACTTCGGAAACGCCCTACGACTTCCGCTGGTGGGATACCCAGCGTCTGAGTCTGCCGGCCAACCGTATTGCCAGCAATCCGTTCGGCGCCGAAGGTGACGTCATCGCCCCCTATAAGGTGCAGAACGGTATCCAGTGGGGCAAGGTGCGCCGCCCGGCGCTCAATGCCGCGATCCAGTGGCGCGTCAATGAGAATTTGGACTTCCTCCTCGAAGGCTCGATGTTCAATTCCAAGGAAAGCCGCGGCACCGACTTCCTCGAAGCCCGTATCAAGGACAGCCCCGGCACCCTCTCAAACATCGTTTTCATGGCAGACGGGCGCACAATCAAGTCGGTTACCTCCACCGACCCCAATCCTGCCGATAATAACGTCCTGCCTGTCGGGCCTTACGCGCGCGACACCCTGTACGAAGCCCAGAACAGCCGCATCAATTTTGAGACGCACTGGCGCAAGGATCAGTGGGCTGTCAATTTTGGCGTGTACAAGGATCGCAACCACTTCGACGAAGACTGGTACCAGCAGCTTCTGCGTATGAACAATGTCGCGGCGGTCAAATTCGATTACGCCTCTGACAAACAAGCGGAAGTCGGACCTTACCTGGAGTTCCTGGACGCCAGCGGCAATCCGGTCGATTTCGGCAATATCAACAATTACAACATCCGGGAGATCGAGAACGGCAAACGCTACGAGACCAGCGAGGAAACCGTTTTCACGGGTGACGCGACCTATCGCGTCAGCGAGGACAAGCTGATCCGCAGCGTGCAGGTCGGCTTCCGCAAGAGCGATCGCACGATCGAAAGCCAGTACGGCTATCGCTATGCCGGGTTCGAAGGCACCAAAACGGTTAAGCTCGTCAATTTCCCGGGCGGCTCGACCTACGACACCATCTATGCCGATGTGCCCGGTTATCAGTCGCAACAATGGTTCCGCATGTCGCGCGCCAGCTATATCGGTAATTTTGACGCGATCCGCGCCTATGTCACCGATCCGAACAAGCTGTCCTATGGCGGCGGCGGTCAATGGGATCCCGTCACCGGCGCCGTTCCCGCTATTGTGCAATGGTCGACGGCCGAAGTGCCGACCGAGCGCATGATGGGTTCGTTCCAGTCGCAGGAAAAAACCTCGGCCGTCTTCGGGCAGGTCTTCTACGGCTTCAATATCGGCGACATCCCGGTCGACGGCGTCATCGGCGTGCGTTCGACCCATACCTGGGGCGACGCCTTCTCTTACAGCCGTCGCGTCAACTGGATCGATCACGACAATAATCCGGCGACCCCGATGATCGTCGGTACGCCCGACCAGATCATGGTGCCGATCCATAATGAGAAGGACTACAACGACGTCCTCCCCAGCGCCAATGCCATCGTACACTTTACGCCTAAGCTACAACTGCGTCTCGCCTATACCGAGAACGTGCAGCGTCCGAACTTCGGCCAGGCGACGTCCTTCCTGTTCCTCGACTCCGGCTCGACCGGCGTCGGCAGCGGCTGGGGCGGTAATGAGCAGCTCAAGGCGAACCATGAGCAAAGCTATGATGCGTCGCTGGAATACTATTTCGGTCGCGCAGGCGTGATCTCGCTGGCCACCTATCTGAAAAAACCGGACGGCTATATCTACGACGACACCCGCACGGAAACGGTAGACGGCAAGCTTTACCGCATCACCCGTCCGTACAATACGGGCCCCGGCAAATTCCAGGGTTATGAGTTCAATGCGCAGGGCTTCTTCGACTTCCTGCCCGGAAACTGGGCGAACCTCGGCGGCCAGTTCAACTACACCTATAACCAGACGGCCGAGATCATCTATCCGGGTTCCGACGACACCAACGCCATCGGCAATTCGAAGTACACCTACAATGCGGTTCTGTACTACGACACGCCGAAGTTCAGCGCCCGCGTCGCCTATAATTATCGCGACCGCTATCGTGCCTGGGCGCTGGCCGAGTTCCCCGAATACTCGCCCTATGTCGAGGAGACGTCGCGTCTCGATGCCGCAGTCAACTGGACGCCGATCCGTCAGCTTACCCTCAGTGTCGAAGGAACCAACCTGCTGGAAAACAACACAAAAATGACCTGGGGTGTGGATAATCTGCTGCCGCAGGGGATGCGCATCCAGGCGCGTACCATCCAACTCAGCGCCCGCTTCCGTTATTGATCGGACGGTGTGAAATAGAAACGAACAACCCGCCGGTTTCCCGGCGGGTTGTTTTGTCTGTGGGGCGGGCACAGGAAAAAAACCGCAAAAGCGGTGCCTGAAAGAAGCTTAAACCGTGACCAGTTGCGCGGACGGGCAGGTCTTGGCGATGTAACTTTCGTGGGAAGGCATCATCCTGGCCAGCCCGGCGCTGCCTTCGCGGACCTTCTGCATGCGCCAGCGGAACTCGTCTTCGGGCATCAGATCCGCCATCGGGTGCCACGCGGCCGGCATCAGGCCCTGTCCGACAAGGACGGCGAACCAACTGGCCTCTTTGAACAATTCCTCATGGCGCACCAGCGCGTCGTTGGTTTCCCGGAAACTGTCCAGCCGCGCCTTCAGGCTGTCCGGGATGTCCATATGCTTGCAATAGGCCCAGAAGGGCGTGTCCTCGCGCTCGGTAACCTTATAGTGCGCGATAAGGAAGTCCTTCACATTGTCATAGGCGGTCAGCATGTCGCGGTTGAAGTTTTGCCGCTGCGGATCGGTAATGCGGTCTTTGGGGAAATAGCGGATCAGCTTGACGATCGCTTCCTGCACCAGCCAGATCGAGGTCGATTCCAGTGGTTCGAGGAAGCCCGACGCCAGCCCCATGGCCACGACGTTGCGGCTCCACATCTGCTTGCGGTGGCCCGTGGTGAAGCGGATCACGCGCGGATCGGCCTGGGCCTTACCGTCCAGCCGTTGCAGGATCAGGTCGGCCGCCGTGCCTTCGTCCATATATGCGTCGCAGAAGACGTAGCCGTTGCCGGTACGGTGCTGAAGCGGGATACGCCATTGCCAGCCGGCTTCCTGCGCGGTGGACTGGGTGTAGGGGGTGGCGGGTCCGACCTTTTCGCACGGCACGGCCACGGCGCGGTTGCACGGCAGCCATTGCGACCAGTCTTCGTAGCCGCTTTTCAAAGTCTGTTCGATGAGGAGCCCGCGAAAGCCTGAGCAGTCGATAAACAGGTCGCCGGCGATCTGTTTTCCGTCGGCCAGCGTCACCGAAGTGATATCGCCGCTTTGCGCGTCCTGCTGCACATCGGTGATGCGACCCTCCTGACGCACCACGCCGCGCGGCTCGCAATAGCTGCGCAGGAAGCGCGCATAGAGCGAGGCGTCGAAATGGAAGGCGTAGTTGACGCGCGGCACATTGGGATTGATCTCGGCCATGCGGCCGAAGCGCCCTTCGCGTGAGGCCAGGGTCTGCGGGTTGAACAGGCCGAAATCGCCCGACCCGCCGGCCTTGTGATAACGCATCCAGTAGTGGGTGAAGTTCAGCCCGCCCATATCGACGCCATAAACGCCGAAGGGGTGGAAATAGTCGCTGCCGGGCGCCTTCCAGTTGCGGAAACGGATGCCCAGCTTGAAGGTGCCGTTGACGGCCTTCATGAAGGCGTTTTCGTCTATGCCCAGCAGTTCGTTGAAGGTCTGAATCGACGGAATGGTCGCCTCGCCGACGCCGACCGTGCCGATTTCGTCCGACTCGATCAGGGTGATGGAATAGAGCGGGGCGGGAAAGGTCTTGGACAGGGCCGCCGCGGCCATCCATCCGGCCGTGCCGCCACCGACGATGACGATTCTGGAAAGGGCGGGTTTGGGCATGGGCGCGGGTCTCGGAAAGCAGGAATGATAATCGACTATGGCTGCGCGATCTTTTGTCTGTCAATATATAGGTATATCATATAAAGTATTTGACATAAATTGAGCCTTATGAAGGATGCGACTTGTCATAAGTGGCAGGGCTGACAAGGGGATTGGCGATGATCAAGGCCGCGGGACTATCGGTAGTTTTATGTCTGATGTTTGCAGGGGGCGCACTGGCGGCAGAAGCCGTGGTCAAGGTGCCCGGCACGGCCATGCCGTGGAGCCTGAAGGCCAATCCGAACATCCCCTTCGGCCGCAATGACGGCAGCAAGCCGGTCGAATTGAAAGGGCTGCTCATTCTCGGCGGGCAATCGTTGCGCATCACGGCGACCGGCACGACCTCGACCATTCCGGGCGGGGCCTTCTTCGGACCGGCGGGGCAGGCGGACTTCGTCGCCACCGAACAGCCGGGCGGGTCCGGCACGCTGTTCCCGGCGCGCTTCATCGATCCGGCCAGCTATCCGGTGCATCTGAACGCACTGGTCGGCGTCTTTGTCGACGAAAAGGGGGCGCTGGTGGCGAGGCCCTTCGCAGTAGGGGAAGAATTTGTCGTCACGGTACCCGCGCGGGCCAAAAAGCTCCAGTTCGGACTGAATGACGATATTTTCGCCGACAATGCCGGCGAACTGAGCGTGACCGTGCAGACGGTCCAGTAAGGAAGAGAGACATCCTGTGAAACTACGCGCCCTGTCGCTGGCTCTTTGCGTTTCGACGCTGGCCCTGACCGCCGCCCTGCCTGTATTGGCGCAGACTTCGACTTTGGCCCCTTGGCCCGCCGTTCAGCCTGCCGATGCGCTGGCGGCCAGGGCCGACATGTACCTGCCGGGTAAGGTCGGCGCGCTGATCACCGACCTCGATGTACGCGCCCGCTTCACCAATGACGGCAAGGGCGTCGTCTACCGTCTGGGCGCGAAAGGGCAGGGGCGGCTGATGCTGGCCGATCAGGCGACGGGGCAGGCGCGCGAACTGGCCACCGAGGCCGCTTTGACGCCGCTGCTGGTGGCGCAAGGACTGAAGGTCGAAGGTGGGGCCGATATCCGTCCGGGCAATTTCGACGCCGAAAAAGGCGTCCTGCGCCTGTCGGCGGGCGGTCGCGAGTGGAATTTCGAGACGACGACCGGCAAGCTGACCGCCACTGAGGCGCCGCCCAAGGTCGAGGGCGTCGCGTCGCCGGACGGCAAGTTCCGCGTCATCGCGCGCGACTATAATCTATGGCTGGTCGATGTAGTGACCGGACGCGAGACGGCCCTGACTCACGACGGCGATTACGACCGCCGCTACGGTCAGAACTATCCGCTGCTGGGGGCGATGGCGGCCGCCAATTCCGAAACGCCTGAGATGCGCGTCGGTGTGCAGTGGACGGGCGATTCCAAAAAGCTCCTGACCTATCGCCTCGATCGCAACGGCAGTTATATCTGGCACGCCGTGCAGCAGAACCCGCCGGGCAGTCATTTCCCACGCGAATTCCGTTACGTCTACCCGACGGCGGGGGCGAAGGACGTGCCGCAGATCCATCCGGTCGTTATCGACGTGACCGCGGCATTGGAGCAGAAACCGGCGCTCAGCCTGCCCGAACTGCCGGCGCAGTCGCTGCTGTGGCCGGGCGATCCGTCGCTGTACTGGGATGAGGCCGGTCGCGTCGTCTATGAATGGCAGGCGCGCGGCTATACCGAGGTGGCGCTGTACGAAGCCGATGCGGTGACCGGCAAGGCGCAACTGCGCGTGCGCGAGGCGCTGAAACCCAATGTGGCCGTAACCTCCAGCGGTATCCGCAACGCGCCGGAATGGGGCGGTTATCTGGTCATTTCCGAGCGCACCGACTGGGCGCAGCTTTACCTGATCAAGCGCGGCGAAGACCCCAATGGCGGCAAGGCGCTGACAAAGGGCAACTGGGAAGTCACAGGTATCGAACACGTGGCCAAGGACGGCCCCGTCCTGATCACCGGTATCGGCCGTGAGGCGGGGGTGAACCCCTATTTCAAGAGCCTCTATCGCGTCACCATAGATGGCAAGATCACCAACCTGACGCCGGAACCGCTCGATCACGAGGTGAAGGTCTCCGACGACGGACAGTGGTTCATCGACCGCATGTCCTCGCCGATCGTGCCGACGCGCACCTTGCTGCGCCGCGCCTCGGACGGACAGATCGTGCTGGAACTGGGCAAGGCCGACCCGTCGGCGCTGCTGGCGACGGGCTTCACCCCGCCGGAGCCGTTCGAGACCCTGGCCGAGGACGGCAAGACGAAGCTCTACGGCATGATCCACCGCCCGGCTAACTTCGATGCGTCGAAGACCTATCCGGTGATCGAGAACGTCTATACCGGCCCGACGACCCACCGTTTCGGCGAGTCCTATGAGGACAATATCATCGCCGGGACCAATGCCCTGGCGCAATTCGGCGCCATCGTCGTGACCATCGACGGGCGCGGCACCTCGCAGCGCGGCAAGGTCTTCCGCTCATCGGCGTGGCAGAACCTCGGCGAGGTCGGGCTGGACGACCATATCCGGGTGCTCAAGGCGATGAAGGCGAAATATTCCTATTTCGACCTCGATCGTGTGGGCGTCTATGGTGGTTCGGCGGGCGGCTACGACACGGCGCGCTTCGTCCTGCGCCGGCCTGATTTTTACAAGGTCGGGGTGGCTTCGTCCGGCAATCACGACCTGCGCCTCGACAAGGCGTGGTGGCCGGAGGTCAATATGGGCAATGCCGACGACGCGACGTGGGAGCGCAATTCCAACATCTCCGTCGCGGGCAATCTCAAGGGCAAGCTGATGCTCATCCATGGCGACATTGATGACAATGTGCCGGTGGCAGCGTCCCTGCGTCTGTCGGAAGCCCTGATCAAGGCCGGCAAGCCGCACGAACTGGTCATCCTGCCCAACACCAACCACGCGGTCATGCAGCCCTATTACTGGCACAAGCTGACTCGCTACTTCTACGACAACCTGATCCAGCCCTAGGGCCGAGCGAAAGCCCTGCCGTCAGACGATTGGTATAAATAACTCCGACAATTATTTTGGCTAATCGTATATTTTATATTTGACCGGCTTCGATAAGGGTGTTTTAGATTTCTTCGGGTCTGACGCAAGCCCGCTCCGGGTGGCGTGCGTCGTGTGATCCGGCTTACCGATACGGGTTTCCGCGGCCATTCCTGACTTCCTCAAGGGCTGCGCGGAGCCCGTAAGACCCTTGGACGTCCATCGCCCGGCCGTGAGCGGGCAGGCGGTGGACGCCTTTTTATGCGTTCAGGCGGACAGGGTTCTGCACCGGACTGAGCTTATGAGAACGAAGAATAACTCAGAGTATTTTTCGCAGATAAAAACCTATTTTCACCCGACGGAGTGAACCGATGACGAAATCCGCCATATCGACCCTGACCCGCCGCGCCAGCCTGACGGCCATGGCGGCGGCCCTGAGTGCACCGGTAATGGCTGCGCCCGCATTGGCGCAGGCGGCCGGGGCGACGGGCGAACTGCCGTGGAACAGCGCCGATGCGCAGACGACGATCCACGACACGCCGGATTTCAATATCGAGCTTCAGGCCACCTCGCAGACGCTCGTTTCGCTGGCCCCCAAGGGCGTGGGCGGCGGCTTCGACTTTGCGCCGCGTCATCGTTTCACGCGACGCCTGGGCGACGGCTGTTACCGTCTGGGCGACATCGACCTGCGGGTGCGCGCGGTCGGCGACGAAGCCTGGACCGACCATTCGTCGGCCTTCAAGCGCGTCAAGGTCAAGGTCCTGCCGAAGCCGCAAGGCATTAAAAAAGAGCGCGCGCTGGCCTCGGCCGACATCACCGCCAGCCTCGGCGAGAACATGCCGCTGAAGGTGGTGCGTACCTGGGCCGTCGTCGACGGCAAGCTGGTGCTGCGCTTCACCCTGAGCAATCCGACGTCGAAGGCGATCGAGATCGGCGGCCTCGGCATCGCCATGGTCTTCGACAACATCATCACCGGGCGTCACCTCGAAGAGGCGCACGACGTCGCTTCCTTCTACGACCCCTATGTCGGCCTCAATGCCGGCTACCTTCAGGTGAACCGCCTCAACGGGCAGGGACCGTCGCTGCTGGTCCTGCCGGCAACCGACACGGCGAAGTTCGAGCTGTACAAGCCGATCCTCAACGCGCGTGACGACAACAAGAATATCAAGATCTACAACGACATCGAACCTCGCAACATGACGTTCGAGGGCTTCTACACCTGGATGACGAACGCCAAGGGCTTCGCCGATCAGGAATGGAAGGGCGTCGAACAGTGGAACGCGCCGACCTCGCTGACCCTCCAGGCCGGGGCTTCGACCACCGTCGCGTTGAAATTCGTCCTGTCGCCGACCATTCGCGAGATCGAGCCGACCCTGATCAAACAGGGCCGTCCGGTTGCCGTCGGCATCCCCGGCTATGTGGTGCCGACCGACCTCCCCGCCGATCTGTTCGTCCATGCGCCGAAGCCCGTCAAGGCCTTCTCGGTCGAGCCGCAGGGCGCGCTCGATGTCGCGCCCGCCGGGGCAGTCAAGGGCGGCTGGCTGAAATACACTGTCGCCGGTAAAACGCTAGGCCGTGCGCGCCTGACGCTCACCTATGCCGACGGCACGCAGCAGACCGTACATTACAAGGTCACCAAGCCCCAGCAACAGGCCGTGTCCGACATGGGCCATTTCCTGCTGACCAAGCAGTGGTACGAGAACCCCAACGACCCGTTCAAGCGTTCGCCGTCGATCATGATCTACGATCGCGAAAAGAACGCGCTGGTGCTGCAGGACAACCGCGTGTGGATTTCCGGCCTGTCGGACGAAGGCGGCGCCGGGGCGTGGCTGGCGGCCATCATGAAGCAGCTCGACAATCCGAAAAAGGAAGAGGTCGAAAAGTTCGAACGCTTCGCCAACACCACCCTGTGGGGCCAGATTCAGACCCCGGACGGCCCGGACAAGTACGGCGTGCGCAAGTCGGTGATGTTCTACGATCCCGAAGGTATGCCGGAAGGCACCTACGATCCGTCGCTCAACTGGAAGGTCTGGTCGGCATGGAACCGTAAGGGCGCGGCGGATCTCGGCCGCTCCTACAACTATCCGCACCCGGCCGCGGCCTGGTGGACGCTGTACCGCCTTGGTCGCTACCATACCGGCATGACAGCGGGCGAGACGTGGCAGACCTATCTGACCCGCGCGGCTGAAACCATCAAGGCCATGATGAGCAAGGCTCCGTACTATACGCAGTTCGGACAGATGGAAGGCGACGTCTTCCTCTACATCCTGCTCGACCTCAAGCGCGAGGGCATGACCGAACTGGCCAACGAGGTCGAGGCGCTGATGAAGACGCGCGTCGAAATCTGGAAAAAGCTGAAATATCCGTTCGGCTCGGAAATGCCGTGGGATTCGACCGGTCAGGCCGAAGTCTATATGTGGATGCGCTATTTCGGGCTTCAGGGGCAGGCCGACGTCACCCGCGAAGTCATCATGGCCTACGATCCGGCCATCCCGCACTGGGGCTATAACGGTTCGGCGCGCCGCTTCTGGGACTTCCTCTACGCCGGCAAGATGTCGCGCATCGAGCGTCAGTTGCACCATTACGGTTCGTCGCTCAACGCCGTGCCGCTGTTCGACGCCTTCCGCGAAACGCCAGAAGATCTCTACATGCTCCGCGTCGCCTATGGCGGCCTGATGGGCTCGCTGACCAATATCGACGAAGACGGCTTCGCCTCCGCGGCCTTCCACTCCTTCCCCGACGCCATGAAGTGGGACGCCATCAACGGCGACTACGGAATGAGCTTCTTCGGTCACGCCGTCACCTCGGCCTCGTATCTGGTCAAGCACCCGGTGTTCGGCTGGGCGGGCTTCGGCGGTATCGTGAAAACGTCGGGTTCAGTGGTCAGCATCGCGCCGAAGGACAGCGCGCGCCGTCGTGTCTTTATTGCGCCTGCGGGCCTGTGGATCACGCTCGATGCGGGCAGGATCGACGGCGTCAATTATGATACGCTCACCGGCAAGGTTAGCCTGACGTTGGAGGCCGCCGACGCCCAGACGCCGGTCGCCTATGTCAATATCGAGACGACGGTGAAGGGCGCTAAGACCTACGCCCTCAATGTCGAAAAGAAGCTTGGGGCCCATGCGGTGACGCTGGGCGCTGCGCCCGTGACCGTCGAACTGACCCCTGCCTAATCCGGAGCCGCGTTAAGACCATGAGCCGCACCGCCGCCTTTACCCCCGATCGCCGTGCCCTGTTGTGTGGGGCCGCCGCCATGACGCTCCTGACCGCCATCGGCGGACCGGCGGCAGCGGCGACGCCCATCCTCGCCACGCCCCTGCCTTTGAAGGACGTGCGGCTCCTGCCGTCGCCTTTCCTCGATGCGGTTCAGGCCAATCTGCGCTATCTGATGTTCCTGTCGCCGGACCGGCTGCTGCACAACTATCACAAGTTTGCCGGCCTGTCGGTGAAGGGCGAAATCTACGGTGGCTGGGAATCGGACACCATCGCCGGTGAGGCCCTTGGGCACTATCTGTCGGCCCTGTCCCTGATGCACGCTCAGACGGGTGACGCCGAATGCGTCACGCGCATCAACTACATCATTTCCGAACTGGAAAAGGTGCAGGCGGCGCACGGCGACGGCTACGCGGCGGGCTTCATGCGCAAACGTAAGGATGGCACGATCGTCGACGGCAAGGAAATCTTCGCCGAGATTATGGCGGGCGACATCCGCTCGGCGGGTTTCGACCTCAATGGCTGCTGGGTGCCCTTCTACAACTGGCACAAGCTGTTCGCGGGCCTGATGGACGCCCAGACCTATTGCGGCATCGATCGCGGGATTCCCGTGGCCGTGAAGCTGGGCGGCTATATCGAAAAGGTCTTCGCCGCTCTGGACGACGCCCAGATGCAGAAGGTGCTGGATTGCGAGCACGGCGGCATCAACGAATCCTTCGCCGAACTATACACCCGCACCAATGATCCGCGCTGGCTCAAGCTGTCCGAACGCATCTATCACCACCGCATTCTCGATCCGCTTGTGGCGCGCGAAGACAGGCTGGCCAACAACCACGCCAATACGCAGGTGCCCAAGCTGGTCGGTCTGGCGCGTCTGTACGAGATCACGCAGAAGCCGCAGTATCAGACGGCTTCCAGCTTCTTCTGGGAGCGCGTGATCAATCACCACAGCTTCGTCATCGGCGGCAATGCCGACCGCGAATACTTCTTCGAGCCGGACACCATTTCGGCGCACATCACCGAACAGACCTGCGAAAGCTGCAACACCTACAATATGTTGAAGCTGACGCGGCACCTTTATAGCTGGTCGCCCAAGGCCGCGTGGTTCGACTATTACGAACGCGCGCACCTCAACCACATGCTGGCGCATCAGAACCCGAAGACGGGCCTGTTCACCTATATGATGCCGCTGATGTCGGGCACGGCGCGCGAGTTCTCGGACCCTGAAAACTCGTTCTGGTGCTGCGTCCTGTCGGGTATCGAAACGCACTCCAAGCACGGGGACTCGATCTACTGGCAGCAGGACAAGACCCTGTTCGTCAACCTGTTCATCCCATCGAAGGTCAACTGGGCGGCGCAGAAGGCCGCTTTCGAGCTGACCACAAAATACCCCTACGAAGGTCAGGTGACGCTCAAGCTGAGTCAGCTTTCGGGCGCCAAGACCTTCACCGTCGCCGTGCGTATTCCCGGCTGGGCCAAGTCGTCGAACCTGCGGGTCAACGGCAAGCCCGCTTTGGCCAAGATGTCGGACGGCTACGCCCTGATCACCCGCAAGTGGAAGGCGGGCGATGTGGTGACGCTGGACCTGCCGCTGGAACTGCGGTTTGAGAACACCGCAGGCAATGACAAGGTCGTGGCGCTGCTGCGCGGGCCGATGGTTCTGGCTGCCGATCTGGGCGCGGCGGATCAGCCGTGGGAAGGCGACGCCCCGGCGCTGGTCGGTTCCGACCTGCTGGGCAGCTTCCAGCCGGTGTCGGCTGCCGAAGCCGTCTATGTGTCGAAGGGCACGGGCCGTCCGGGCGACATGACCTTCCGCCCCTTCTATTCGCAGTACGAGCGCCGCACGGCGGTCTATTTCAACCGCTATACCGACGCCGAATGGGGCGAGGCGCAGGTCGCCTTCCGCGCCGAACAGGCTCGTCTGAAGGATCTGGCCAACCGCTCGGTCGACGTGATGCACCTGGGGGAAATGCAGCCCGAACGCGACCATAACCTCCAGACCGCCGGCAACTCCTTCCCGGTCGTCTATCGCGGTCGCAATGGCCGTGACGCCCGCACCGGCGGGTTCTTCACCTTCGAGATGAATACGACCAAGGACGGCAAAAATGATTCTGGCCCGCTGGTGCTTCAGGCGACCTATTGGGGCTCTGAATTCAACCGCAGCTTCACCATCGAAATCGACGGCAAGGTCATCGCGCACGAGCGCCTGTCGGGCCGTCAGCCCGGCGCGTGGATCGATGTCGATTACCCGATCCCGCACGAACTGACGCGCGGCAAACCGAAGGTCACGGTCAAGTTCAACCCTCAGGAAGGCAAGTCAGCCGGCCCCGTCTTCGGGGTGCGTCTGTTTACCACTGCGCCTGTCGCTAAGCCCGCATAAGGAGCCAACATGCGTAAACTGGCCCTGATCAGCCTGCTGCCCATGCTGGCGGCCTGCGCCGCCGTCCAGGCCGAGCCCAATCCGGCGCTGGAATCGCGTCAGGTGTCGGCGGCGTCGAACCCGATCCTGTCGGGCGATAGCGACTACACCACCGATCCCGCGCCTCTGGTGGCGGACGGCAGGTTCTACGTCCTGACCGGGCGCGACACGGCGAAGCCGGGCGTCAACGATTTCATCATGCCCGAATGGCAGATGCTGGTCAGCGACGATCCGAAATCGGGGAAATGGTCGCACTATCCGCACTTCCTTAAGCCCGACGACGTGTTCAAATGGGCGACGCCGGGCCGCGCCTACGCCGCCCAGATCGTGCAGGGGCCGGACAAGCGATTCTACCTCTATGCGCCGGTGATGCAGCAGGGATCGACCAACAAGGACGGCTTTGCCATCGGCGTCGCCGTGTCCGACAGCCCCACCGGTCCGTGGGTCGACGCCCATCCAAAAGGGCCGGTGATCTCGCAGTCCTATCCGGTCGCCAATGACATTCAGAACATCGATCCGACCCTACTTATTGACGACGATCAGCGGATCTATCTCTACTGGGGCACCTTCGGCCGCCTGAAAGGCGTCGAGCTTGAAAAAGACATGGTGACCTTCAAGGGAACACCGACTGACGTGTCCAGCCTGACCGGCTTCTTCGAAGCGCCGTGGATATTCAAGCGCAACGGCACCTATTACATGGCCTATGCCGGCAATAAGGCCGGGCCGGACTCCGAATGCACCGAAGCCGTCTACTATGCCTGCATCGCCTACGGCACGGCCAAATCGCCGCTGGGGCCGTGGACCTATCGCGGCGTCGTGCTCGATCCGGTGTCCTCGACCACCTCGCATTCGGGCATCGTCGCGTTCAAGGGCAAGTGGTACATCGCCTACCATACGGCGGACGCCAAGGGGGGCGGTCACTTCCGCCGCTCGGTCGCTATCGACGAAGTGCAGTGGGACGACAACGTTTCGCCGCCTGCGCTGAAAAAGGTCGTGCAGACCGGTGGCGCGCCGTTCGACGCCACGCCGATCAACAACATTGCCTCGCACGCCCGCGTGACGGCCTCCAACGCGCCGGTGCCGGTGCAATACTGGCTGCGCGCCCTCAATGACGGCAAGGTGCACCCGGCCCCTCTGCCGCCCGACATGTGGGGCACCTGGTCGCCCAACAATCCGAAGCAGCAATGGGCAGTCTATCAGTGGGATCAGCCGGTCACGCTCAACGGGGCCAGCCTCTATTTCTGGGGCGATCAGCCGGCCGGTTCAGGCATCGGCGTGGCCCCGCCCAAAAGCTGGCATATCGAATACCGCGACGGCCAGACGTGGAAGCCGGTGACGGCGACCACGCCCTACACCAGCGAACTGAACGCCTACAATCCGGTGTCGTTCGCCCCGGTCACGACCCGCTGCCTGCGCGCCGTCTTCGACGCCTCGACCGACGGCAAGACCTACGCCGCCGTCGCCGCACAGGAATGGCAGGCCCTGTCGGTCGCGCCACTGCCTCCGTTGCCGCATCCGGTCAAGGGCGCGGCCTCAAAGGATTGCAACGCCTGAAGCGGCCCGGCCTTACCGATCATTTTCCCGACACCCTGAGACGCGCATTCCTTCTTTACAGAGGATGCGCTGATCTCGTTTCCGGAAAACCTGATGTGTAAGGGCTGATACACCGGCCGCGACATGGCCCTGATTGCTCGCCTTTTGCGTGCAAAATGGGGTTTGACTGAAATTTTCGCGTCCTTATCGACTGTTACACAACGGACTTCGCAAAACGAGGTGCGTGTGAGGCGATGACGGTGAAAAACAGACGTTGGTGGATGATCGGGCTGGGCGTCGTGGCGCTCCTATTGGCCGGATGGGGCGTGAAGGCCCTGTTCTGTTCAAAGCCAAAAGCGCCACCGGTCATCAGCGCCCCCGCCGAAATCGGCAATGTCGAGCGCACGGTTCTGGCCACCGGTTCGCTGGAGCCCTACACTCTGGTAAGCGTCGGGGCGCAAACCTCGGGCCGCGTCGAGCGACTGGCCGTCGAACTGGGGCAGGCCGTCAAAAAGGGCGATCTGATCGCCGAAATTGACTCCCAGACCCAGAACAACAGCCTGCAAAGCGCGCAGGCCGACCTCGCCAATATTCAGGCCCAGAAGGCGCAGGCCGAGGCGTCTCTTGCCGAGGCCAGACTCAACTATGAACGCCAGAAAACCCTTTATCAGGCCGACGCCGGCGCGCGCGCCGACTTCGAAGCCGCCGAAAGCGCCTATCGTAGCGCCGAGGCCAATATCCGCGCCCTGAACGCGCAGATCGCCAAGGGACAGGTCTCGGTCAATACGGCCCGCATCAATCTCGGCTATACGCGCATCACCGCGCCGATCGACGGTACGGTGCTGGCCATCGTCACCAAGGAAGGCCAGACCATCAACGCCAACCAGACCGCGCCGACCATCATCAAGATGGGGCAACTGGACCGCATGACGATCAAGGCGGAAATCTCCGAAGCCGACGTGGTCAATCTCAAACCCGGCATGGAGGTCTATTTCACCACCCTGGGGCAGTCGAAGAAACGCTATAATGCGACCCTTCGCACCATCGCGCCGGCACCGGAAACCATCAAGGAAAACGACAGCGTCACCACGGCGGACGCCACCTCGGCCATCTATTACAATGGCGAATTCGACGTCGAAAATGAAGACGGGGCGCTGCGCACCTTCATGACGGCGCAGGTCAATATCGTGCTGGAAAGCGCGAAGAACGTCCTGACCATTCCGTCGACGGCGCTGGGTCAGCCTGATCGGGACGGCAGCTATAGAGTCAAGGTCGTGGACAAGGATCAGAAGATCAGCGAGCGTAAGGTGATCATCGGCGTCAATGACGGCACGAAGGCCGAGGTGAAGTCCGGTCTCAAGCGCGGCGAACGCGTGGTGACGGTCGAAGGCGCGCTCGATCCGGCGAAGAGCGATACGGGCAATATGCGCCGACGCGGCCCTCCGGGCGGCGGCTTGTAAGGAGCCGCCCGTATGAAAACCCAGGTCAGAACACCGCCCGTCCTCAAGGTGGAAAAACTGCGCCGCGACTTTCCGGCGGGCGAGGGCACCATCACCGTCCTCAAGGATATCGATCTCGAAATCGGTCCGGGCGAAATGGTCGCCATTGTCGGACAGTCGGGGTCGGGCAAATCGACCCTGATGAATATTCTCGGCTGCCTCGACCGGCCGACCGCGGGCCTTTATACGGTCGGCGGACGGGCTACGGGCGAACTTGAGCCGGACGAACTGGCCGAACTCAGGCGCGAGCATTTCGGCTTTATCTTTCAGCGCTATCACCTGCTCGGCGATCTGACCGGGCTCGGCAATGTCGAGGTGCCGGCCATCTATGCCGGCGTGCCGCCCGAAGCGCGCAAGGATCGCGCCCGTGCGCTGCTGACGCGGCTGGGGCTGGCCGAACGCACCCGCCACCGTCCGGGGCAGTTGTCCGGCGGGCAGCAGCAGCGCGTCTCCATCGCCCGCGCCCTGATGAACGGCGGCGAGATCGTGCTGGCCGACGAACCGACCGGCGCGCTCGATTCCAAATCGGGCGAAGAGGTCATGCGCATCCTCAAGGGGCTACACGCCGAAGGCCACACCGTCATCATCGTCACCCATGACAAGGCGGTGGCGGAACACTGTCAGCGCGTCATCGAGATCAAGGACGGCGAGATCATCGCTGACCGTCCGGGCGCGGGTCAGGGCGAGGCGGATACCGAACCCCTGCCGCCGCAGGTGGCCCGCGGGCGGTCCGGCATGGCGGCCTTTGCCGACAGCTTCGGCGAAGCCTTCCGCATGGCGATCCTGGCCATGAACGCCCATCGGATGCGCACCTTCCTGACCATGCTGGGCATCATCATCGGCATCGCCTCGGTCGTCTGCGTCGTGGCGCTTGGGGCCGGGTCGCGGCAGAAGGTGCTGGAGCAGATTGCCTCCATCGGCACCAATACGCTGGAGATCATGCCGGGGTCAGGCTTTGGTGACCGAAGGTCCGGGGCCATCCGTACGCTTGTGGTGACCGACGCCCATGCGCTTGAGCGGCAGCCTTATGTCGACAGCGTTACCCCGACCGTGCGCACCAGCGTCACCGTCAAATACGGCGCCGTGGCCAATACCGGTCAGGTGCAGGGCGTCGGCGGACAGTATTTCCGCGTCAAGGGCCTCGAAATCGCCGAAGGCAAGCTGTTCGGCAGCGCAGAGATCGACGCCTCGGCTCAGGACGTGGTCATCGACCAGAATACGGTCAAGACGATGAAGTTCCGCGGTTCGCCCATCGGCGAGGTCATATTGCTGGGCTCGACGCCGGCGCGCATCATCGGCGTGCTGAAGGAACAGACCGCCAGCTTCGGCGGTGGCAATGACAGCATGAATATCTACATGCCCTATACGGCGGTCAATACGCGGATGCTGGGCACCACCACCCTGCGCTCGATCACCGTGCGGGTGAAGGACGACACCGAAAGCGCGGTGGCCGAAAACGGCGTCACGGCCCTGTTGACCCAGCGCCACGGCACCAAGGACTTTTTTATCATCAATACTGACCAGATCCGTCAGACCATCACCGCCACCACCCAGACCCTGACGGTGCTGATTTCGGCCATCGCCGTCATCTCTCTGATCGTCGGTGGCATCGGGGTGATGAACATCATGCTGGTGTCGGTGACCGAGCGCACCTCGGAAATCGGCGTGCGCATGGCGGTCGGCGCGCGACGGGCCGACATCATGCAGCAGTTCCTCATCGAAGCCGTGCTGGTGTGCCTGATCGGCGGGGTGCTGGGGATTGCCGCAGCCCTGCTGTTCGGCGTGATCTTCGCGCAGTTTTCTACCGATTTTCGGCTGGTCTATTCGACCTCGTCCATCATCGCCGCCTTCGCCTGTTCGACCCTGATCGGCGTGATCTTCGGCTTTTTGCCCGCCCGCAGCGCCGCGCGACTCGATCCCGTCGCCGCGCTTTCGAGGGATTAGGACTATGAAAAAAACATTTGTTTTGCTTCTGCTTTTGTCATCAGCTCTGACGGGGTGTCTATCCACGCCCTATGAGACGCCGGCGGTCAATACGCCGGACAGTTTCGCCCATTCGGCCCAGACCGGGGCCTACGCCGCGCCGGACAAGTGGTGGGAGACCTTTGGTGATGCCCGCCTCAACCGCCTGATCGACACCGCATTGACGAAGAACAACAACCTCGCCGCCGCGGCTCTGCGCGTACAGAAGGCGCAACTTCAGGTGCTTGGCGCGCGGCTAGATCAATGGCCGCAGGCCAGCGGCAGCGTATCGGCGCGCCAGAGCCTGAACGACAGCGACTCGTCCTTCGTCGGCGACGACGGAACGGTGCAGTCGTCGGGCGATGATGTGACCTATAGCGCCAGTTTCAGCCTGGCCTACGAACTGGACCTGTGGGGGCGGTTGAAGGCCACGACCGACGCCGCGCGTTTCGAGGCCACAGCCACCGAAGCCGATCTCGAAGCCGCGCGTCTGGCCCTGATCGGCACGACGGCGCAGGCCTACTGGCAGATCGCCTATACGCATCAGCAGATCCGCGACGCCGAACTGAGCCTCGACTATGCCCGTCGCGTGCGCGACATGGTGCGCGTCCAGCATCAGGCCGGTTCGGTGTCGGGCATCGAAGTGTCTGAGGCCGATCAGACCGTCAATACACAGGAAGCCAGCCTCTCGGGCTTACGTCAGCAACTGGTGGAAAACCGCGCGGCTCTGACCTTGTTGCTCAACGGAGAGGCTTGGCCGGAAACGGACGAGGCGACCGAACTGCCGGCCTATGACTTCCCGGCCATAGCGCCCGGGTTGCCGGCAGAATTGCTGGCGCGGCGTCCGGACCTCAAGGCCGCCGAAACGCGTCTGCGCGGCACGCTGCGCAGCGTCGACGCCACCCGCGCCGGCATGTATCCCGCCCTGTCCCTGACCGGTTCGACCGGCGGATCATCCACCGAACTCGGCAAGGTGCTGTCCGATCCGTCTTCGACGCTGGGGGTGGGGGTCAGCCTGCCCTTCCTCAACTTTGCCCAGAACGACATTACGGTGAAATCGGCGCGCAAGGATTATGAGATCGCCGTGGTCGAGTTCCGCCAGACCCTGCTGGAAGCCTTCGCTGATGTCGATAACGCCCTGTCGGCGCACACGCGACTGGCCGAGCAGGGGGTGAAGCTCGACGCCAGCCTGAGCGCCGCCGAGCGCAGCGAACAACTCTATGCCCTGCGCTATCGTACCGGTGCCGTGGCGCTGCGGGTATGGCTCGATGCGCAGGAACAGGCGCGTTCGGCGCGGCTGTCGCGCGACAATAACCGCCTGTCGCGCCTGATCAATCAGGCGACCCTGTATCAGGCTCTGGGCGGCCGCGCGACGCAGTAGGCAAGTCGGCCGTTTGCTGCTAGAACGGGCGGCATGTGGAAGCGACTGAGCCGTATTGCCGGACTGCTGGCCTTCGTCATTGCGACGATGGCAGGACCGGTCATGGCTCAAACGAAGCCTGTCGAGCCCATGCCCTGCCATGAAATGAGCATGGCGGGCGACCACGGTGCGACGCATGAGATGCCCGCCAAGAAAACTCATGGCGACTGCGGCAGCGCCTGTCAGTGCCCGGTCAGCCATTGCGCGCTAGGGCAACTGGTCTTGCCGTTTGCGGGCGCGCAGATCGTCTATGTGACGTCCGACCGCGCCCGGCTTTCGACCGATCAACGGTTGAATTTCGCCCTGAGCGATGACCTGTTGCGGCCGCCGCGCGCCTGAAAACCTGACTCGAACTGCGCCTGATACCTTGGCGCACCTGTCACTGTTTTCAGGAAAACTCTCATGAAATCCATGCTTTTGGCGGGTTTTCTCAGCCTGTGCGCCTCTGTGGCGCTGGCCGAGACCCGCACCTACGACCTGACCATATCGCAGGTCCAGTCGACTATAGGCGGCAAGGCCGTCCCCAAGATCGCCGTCAACGGCTCTATCCCCGGCCCGGTCCTGCGCTTTACCGAAGGCGACGAGGCGGTCATCCGCGTCACTAATGCGCTGAAAGAGCCGACCTCGGTCCATTGGCACGGTCTGCTGCTGCCGGGACTGATGGACGGCGCGCCGGGCTTCAACGGCTTCAAGGGCATCGCGCCGGGTGAAACCTTCACCTACCGCTTCCCGATTCGTCAGTCCGGCACCTACTGGTATCACTCGCACTCGCTGGGTCAGGAGGCCGACGGTCTATATGCCGGCATCGTCATCGACCCGAAGCGCCCCGACCCGATCCAGGCCGACCGCGACTATGTGGTGCTGCTGTCCGACTACCATCAGGACAGCGCCGCGCGCATTCAGGCCAATCTGAAAAAGTCCTCGGAATATTATCAGTATAAGCGCCGCACGGTGGGCGACCTGTTTAAGGACACACGTGAACAGGGCGTAGGTAAGGCTCTGAAATCGGCTGGAGAATGGGGCAGGATGCGTATGCTGCCCACCGACCTGTCGGATGTCACCGGCTATCGCTTTCTGGTTAACGGCCTGACGACGGAACAGAACTGGACGGGCTTGTTCAAACCGGGCGAGCGGGTGCGCCTGCGCCTTGTCAACGCTTCGGCCATGACCATGTACGACGTGCGCATACCGGGGCTGAAAATGACCGTGGTCGCCGCCGATGGCCGCCCGGTCGAACCGCTAGAGGTCGATGAGTTCCGCTTCGGCAATGCTGAAACCTATGACGTCATTGTCACCCCGACCGAAGACCGCGCCTATACGCTTGCCGCCGAGTCGATCGACCGCGAAGGCTTTGCGATTGGCAACCTGGCGCCGCGTGAAGGCATGAAGGGCGAAATCCCCACCCATCGTCCGCGCGCCGTGCTCAAGATGGGCGACATGAATATGGACGTCATGATGCGCGACGATCCGAACATGGACATGACGAATATGGACCATTCCAGCGGCTGGGCCGAAACCGGCGCACCGGAAGGGACGGTCGTGCTCGATTACGCCGATCTCAAGAGCCTGACGCCACATGAGGATACGCGCGAACCGACGCGTTTCATCAAGGTCGTGCTGGGCGGTAATATGGAGCGCTATATCTGGACCATCAACGGCAGGACCTTTGCGCCGGAAGACGGCATCCAGTTGGCCTATAATGAGCGGGTGCGGCTGATCTACGTCAACGAGACGATGATGGCGCACCCGCTGCACCTGCACGGCATGTTTGTGCAGCTTGAGAACGGTCAGGAGGCGGCGCGCCTGCCGGACAAGCATACGGTGATCGTCCCGCCGGGCCAGACCGTGTCGGTGTTATTGTCGGCCAATGAGCCGGGCGACTGGCCCTATCATTGCCATCTGATGTTCCACATGCAGTCGGGTATGATGACCACCCTGCGCGTTGCGAAGCCGGAATCCGGGTTCGTGCCGCCAGCGGCCGAGCCTCAGGACGATCATTCCCAGCACGGGGAGGGTCATCATGCGCATCATTAAATTAGGGAACATCCTCCCCTGTAAGCGCAGCGCCACGGGGGAGGTGGCGGGCTTGTCCCGCCGGAGGGGGCAGTCCCAACGTAATTATGCCCCCTCCGTCTGCTCGCAATGTCTCGCAGCCACCTCCCCCGCTATGCAGGGGAGGATGATAGGGTTAGCGCTTCTCATGCTGTTACCTTTCGCCGCACAGGCGCAGGCGGCGCACGACCATTCTGCGACCTATCACGCCGTATGGCTGGACACCGGTTATGGTCGTCACGACGGGCAGGACAGCGCCCATTGGGATGCCGACGGCTGGGTCGGCGGGGATACGCATAAGCTGTGGCTGAAAAGCGAGGGCGAGGTGCGTGACGGCGACACCGAGGGTGAGGTATGGGTCCTCTATAGCCGCAATGTCTCGACCTTCTGGAACGCCCAGATCGGCGTGCGTCACGATTTCGGGGACGCGGATCGGACGTATCTGGCGGTCGGCGTCAACGGTCTGGCGTCCTATTTCTTCGAGACGCAGGCGCATCTGCTCGTCCGCGGCGACGGGGCGATCGGGGCGCGGTTGCGGCAGGAAAACGACCTGCTGCTGACCAACCGCCTGATCCTGTCGCCGTCGATCGAGGTCAATGCGATCAGCAAGGCCGATCCTCAGCATGGCACGGGCTCCGGCCTGACCGATGCCACGGCGGCCCTGCAACTGCGCTATGAGATCAATCGCCGCTTCGCGCCCTATGTGCAGGCGGATTATCAACGCAAGCTCGGCGAGACAGCGGATCGAGCGCGCGCCGCCGGGAAATCGGATGAAGAGACCCGCGTAACTCTTGGTATACGCTGGCTATTCTGATAATGTAAAAGGCGTCCGGATTGCTCCGGACGCCTGATTTTTTGAGCCAGATTGGCTGACTACAGCTTATATTCCAGACCGAACCACAGCTTGCGGCGCGAGGCCGGCATGGTCGAGTCTGCGCGATCGAAATCGGCGTATTTGACGCTGACGGTCAGATTCTTGGTCAGGCCGCCCGACGCCTGCACGTCCCACTCCGTGCCCACTTCGCGCGGGTTACGGTCGGTGCGGAAGTCGTGATAGCTGACGATCAGGCTCGGCTTCTTGAGGAAACCGATTTCCTTGGGATGCGTATAGGTCGCCGTGAAGTTCAGGTCGTTCAGGCCATCCGGCAGCATCTTGTTGCCGTTGGTCGAAAAGGCGTCGGCCCAGCCGCGGATATTATGAGCGCTGCCGATGGGGGTGATGAAACCGCGCACCCCGTTGCCTTCATTCTTCTCATAGGCGGCGACGACTTTCCAGCGTCCATGATTGACGCCCACCTCACCATTCACAGCCTTGAGGCTGAAATCGCTGGGATTATTGCCGTTATCGACCTGCTTGGCGATCAGGCCGGCATAGGTCAGCTTGGTCGTCTTGCCGAGCGGCTTTTCCCCGCTGAGGCGCAGGCCCGTGGTCAGGGTCGAGTTATAGGCCGAATTCTTGAAATCGAGCGCATAGACAAAGCCCTGCACCTTGAGCGCCGGCGAGGCGGCATAGCCGACATTGAGCAGGTGGGTGTCGGAATCCCAGTCGGCGTGTTCGCCGGCGGTGCGGTTGATCTTGGTGAGATAGGCGTAGGTCGTCGACCACTTGCCTTGCTTCACATCGACGCGCAGGGCGTCGAAGGTCATTTCGTCCTGACGCCAGCCCGAATTGCCGACGAAACGGTTGTCGTCGATCAGGATGCGCTGACGGCCCGCCGTGACCGTCGTCGTCTTGTTCGGCGTCCAGGTCAGTTGCAGGCGGTTAAGTTCGGTGACTTCCGGATCGTTGACCGCCGCATAGGCCGTCTTGCCGTTATAGCCGGAATTATAGTCGTCCTGCAGGGCGCGGACGTCTTCGAACTCCACTAGAATCTTCACCTTGCCGAACTGGCCGCTCTCGAAACCGACGCGATTGCGCCAGGTCAGGGCCTCGGCGTCCTGAAGGCCGGGTTGCGACACGCTTTCGGCGCGCAGGCGGGATTCGAGGATGGGCTTGGACTTGGAAAGCGCTTCGGAAAAGGTGTCCGCATTTGCGCCGGTGGCGACGGTGGCAAGCGCGAGGGTGCTGATGGATACACGCAGGATCATAGGGGTACTCCGATACTTGGATGAGTAACCCTCTCATAAAATAGGTAATTTTTTGCAAACGCCGTTACGGCAACGCGCGGGTCGACTCACGGACGATAAGCGAGGTGTCAAAAACAACCCGCGCAGGGGCCCCCGGATCCCGCTGCAGCAACCGGTCGACGGCTTCGTTGGCCATGTCCTCTATGGGCATTTCGACTGTCGTGAGGGCCGGGGCCGAAGTGCCGACCCACGGGGCGTCGCCGAAGCCGATAATGGACAGGTCCTCCGGCACGCGCAGGCCGCTGCGGGCGGCGCGGCGGACGACGGCCAGCGCGATCTGATCCGTCCCGGCGAAGATGGCGGTCACCGAGCGGTTGTCGATGGCGGCCCCTACGGCGGGTTCGAGGTCGTCGGAAAACCCCGTCTCGACGTGGAAAACGCACTCGGCATCGGCGCTCAGGCCGCTGCGGAACCCCTGGCAGCGTTCGGTCATGCTGTTCAGGCTCATCGGGCCGGAGACGATGCCGACCTTGCGGTGCCCCCGCGCCATCAGGTGCGCCGCCGCCTGACGGCCGCCGCCCGTATAGTCGGCCAGTATCAGCGACAGACCCACGGCTCTGCGGTCCATGATAACGGTCGGCAGTTCCGGCGGCGGCGTGGCGGTGTCGAGGTCGCGCACCGGAAACCACACCAGCCCGTCGACGCCGCGCTCGATCAGGCTGGCTATGGCCTGCTGTTCCAGCCGCACATCGCCTTCGGTATCGGCGATGACGACGTAGTGGCGATCGGCGCGGGCGCGGCGCATGACCGCCTGTGCCAGACCGGTGAAGAAGGGATTGGCGAAGTCGGGCAGAATGAGGCCCAGCGTCCCGGTGCGGCCGGTGCGCACGGCGCGCGCCGACAGGTTCTGCCGATAACCCAGATCGGCGGCGATTTTCAGAATGTGCGCGCGCACCTCGCTGCCCAGCGAGCCTGTGCCGTTGATGGCGTAGGAGGCGCTGGCCAGCGAGACATCGGCGGCCTTGGCCACGTCTTTCAGCGTGATGCGTTTAACCGGTCGCGACTCGTCCGCCATGCTTCCCCCCATAATAGCTTTCAGACCTCGTGCCTGCCGGAGGCGAAGATGCAGATCAGGGTGATCAGCGCCGCCGCCAGAAGATAGTAACCTACATGACTGAGGCCGTAATTGACCTGCAACCAGGTGGCGGCATAGGGGGCGAGCGAGGCCCCGAAAATGCCGGCGAAATTAAAGGTCAAGGACGCGCCTGTATAGCGCACATTAGCCGGGAAGGGTGCCGCCAGCGCTGTGCCGATCAGGGCGTAGGTCATGCCCATCAGCGCCATGGCGACGATCGAAAAGACGAAGATGCTGCTTTCGCCGCTCATCAGGGGGGCGAGCGCAAAGGAGAAGACCGCGATCAGCGCCGTGGTCAGGATGAGGATTTCCCGGCGGCCGAAACGCTCCGCCAGCTTGGCCGACAGCGGGATGAACAGGCCGAAGGCGATAGAACCCAGAATCTGCACTTCGAGGGCTTCGACGAAGGGGATTTTGAGCACCTTGACGTTGTAGGAGAGAAGCCATGCGCTGCCGATATAGAAGAGGACGAAGGTCACCAGCGCGACGAAGGTGCCGAGGAACAGCGAACGCTTGTGACGGCTGAAAATCTCGACCAGCGGCACCTTGACGCGCTCTTCCTTGTCGATGGCGGCCTGAAACTCCGGCGTTTCGGTGATCGACAGACGCACCCACAGGCCAACGACGATCAGGGCCAGAGAGGCGATGAACGGCACGCGCCAGCCCCAGCTCAGCAGGGCTTCCTGCGAGATGAAGTGCAGCAGCACCCAGAAGGCCCCCGACGACAGCAGAAGGCCTATGGGTGCGCCCAGTTGCGGGAACATGCCGTACCACGAGCGCTTGCCTTCCGGCGCGTTCTCGGTGGCCAGCAGCACCGCGCCGCCCCATTCGCCGCCGAGCCCGAAGCCCTGACCGAAGCGGCACAGCGACAGGAGCAGGGGGGCCAGCACGCCGATCTGTTCATAGCTGGGCAGGCAGCCGATCAAAACGGTGGAGACCCCCATCGTCAGCAGCGCCGCCACCAGCGTCGCCTTGCGTCCGATACGGTCGCCGAAATGTCCGAAGACCATGGCCCCGACGGGCCGGGCGAAGAAGGCGATGGAGAAGGTGGCGAAGGATTGCAGCAAGGCCGAGGTCGGGTCGCTGGTCGGGAAGAACAGCGCCGGAAAGACCAGCACGGCGGCGGTGGCGTAGACGTAGAAGTCGAAAAACTCGATCGTCGTGCCGATCAGGCTGGCGACCAGCACCTGAGCGGGAGAATTTACGGGTTTCTGGCCGGCGCTGGCCGCCGAAGGGGCATTGGACATGAACGGAATCCTGGGTTCCCTGTGATCAGGGTTATCCCATCGCCGTAACGCATTTTCTGCCCTGGCGAAAGCCGCAAACGTTTTTAGAGCATTGCATATTGGCGCGATTGCCCCCCGGCGTCGGACAGATCGAAACGGATGTCCTTCATGCCGTAGTCGATGCTGACCCGTGCGAACTGACGCAGGAAGTCCATGCCGATCAGCAAGGCCGGCTCGCCGTTCAGATGCCACGCCCCGAAGCTCGGCACGTCGGCCATGGCCAATGCTCCGCTGAAACGGATGTTCTTCAGCCGCACATCGGCGGTGGCCATCAGGCGGCCTTCGACCTCGCCGCCGGTGACGCCGACCAGCACCAGCGGGTGCAGCTCGCGCAAACGACCGCGCCGCTGAAGCGCCTGCATAAGGGCGGTGTTGCCGATCGACACCTCGGCCCCGCTGTCGATAAAGGCCTTGGCGCGAACGCCGTTGACGCGGCAGTCGCTGGCCCTCAGACGTCCGTCCTTGCCGGTGACGTCGATCATGGCTGCGCCGGTGCCGCGGAACAGGGGCTCGAAGGGTTGGGACGGGGAGAGTATCAGCGCCTTACCGGCAAAATCGAAGGTCACCCGGCGGTCCTGAATGACGTCCAGCCCCAGAAAACCGTCGGCGGACAGAAAGTGCCGCGGCAGAACCGGCAGGCGCAGGTCGGTAAAGGCGAAAGGCCCGACGCCCAGGTGTTTCACCCGCGCCAGCGTGGCGGGAAGATCGCGCGCCAGCCCCTTGACCATCACCCGGTCGCTCATCGGCAGGTCGAGCCGGGCCGCGACATCCCCGGCGAGGACCGAGGTATCGGCGCCGGTATCGACGATGAACGCGAATGGGCCGGCGCCGTTGATGAAGGTCTTTACACTGAGGTGCCGCGAGGCCAGCGTCTCGGCCAGCAGACGCACGGGAGTCTCCGGGGATGCGTCGTCAGCCTGCGCTCGCCCCAGCGGGCTACACACCAGCGCCCCGCTCAGGCCGAGACTCAGACTCAGAGCCGCGCGCCGCGACAGTCCGCCCTCGGACCTAGCCTGATCCCTCATGTGAAGGCTCCCTGCCTATATATCTGTTTTTTGGATATATTGCGCCTGATGCCGGGTTTGCACAACGGCGTTTTTCACAGTGACGTATGGCGCGTTTATCTGCCGGGCTTTAAGTTCCCGGCTCAAGCTACAGGAGATTTTGGCATGGCGCGCATATGGGCAAAGCGTTTCGGAGGATTGGGTTTTGTGGTGGCGGTGGCCCTGAGCGCCTGTTCCGCCGAAGCGCCGCCGGCTGATTCCGCGGCCAATGCGTCGGAAAGCGCCGTGGCGGAGATAGCCGCGCCGGTCGCGCCGCAAAGCGCTTCGGCCGCCGCCTCGACGGCGTCGCAACCCGCCTATGCCGGACGCTGGACCGGCGTCGAAGGCACCTATATGACCATCACGCCGAAAAGCGGTGACGCCTATGAGGTGGTGATGGCCGATCTCGACGGCCCGAAAACCTATGCCGGGACGCTGAAGCCCGATGGCCTGCACGTCGATCGCAACGGCACGCCGCTGGTGATCGTGCCCGGAGACGGCGAGGCCACGGGCATGAAATGGCTGGCGGATAAGTCCGACTGTCTGGTTGTCGCCGCCAATGAAGGCTATTGCCGGGACTAACACAAAGAACGCCGGCCCGAGGCGATCGGACCGGCGCTTTTGTTCGTAACGACAAACCGCTTTACGACGCCATCAGGTTGATGGCGGTGTTGATCAGTTCGACCGGTCGGAAAGGCTTCTGGATTTCGGCATCGGCCCCTGCCGCGATGGCGGCGGAGGTGGCGCGGTCCGAGCTGACGCGGCTGTCGAGGCCGGCCGACATGGCCAGCACGCGCACGTTGGACCAGGTCGATTTGATGACGCGTATGCCCTGAAGGCCGCCCATGCCCGGCATGAAGATGTCCGACACGATCAGATCGACATGGGCGATATCTTCGTTTTCCAGCGCCTCTTCCATGCTGTGGGCGATGGAGACGCGGTAGCCGTTATCGCCGAGGATTTGCGCCGTCAGCGAGGCGACGGTGTGGCTGTCGTCGATCACCAGAGCGTGCTTGCGCTTGCGGCCTTCCGAAGCGTCGGCCTGCGCCGATTCGACAATGGCGCGCAGTTGCGGACGCGAGAAGGGCTTGCGCAGGATGTAATCGACATTGGTGCTGCGCGCCAGTTTCAGCGTGCTGTCCACCGAGGCGTCGCGAGAGCCGGCGGTCATGACGGCGATAGTGGCGTCCAGTGCGCGGTCGCGAATCTGGGTGATGTGTTCAAGGCTGTTGTCTTCGCCCAGAAACACGTCGACGAAAATCAGGTTCGGGCGCTGATGCAGCATGATTTCATGACATTCGGCTAGCGAGCGGGCGATGACGTAGTTCCAGTCTTCATCTTTCAACATGCGTCCGACGATGTTCGCCTGAGTCAGGCTGTCCTCGATGATCAGCGCCAGTCCTTCAGCCATTCTTGCCTCGTTGCGTAAGCCTTGCGCACCTTCGTGCGTTTCAATGGCATACTCAATACGACGTTATTCTTAATATATGATGAGGTTGCAGGCGGTCGGTTCGAACTCTGGCATGACTTTGGCCAGACACTGAAACGTCGCATTGTGATCAATTTCACACACGTAACCTTGTTTTACGTGCAAAATTTGCAAATCTGACAAATTGGGGTTTCTTTTTGTCGAGGTAGCGCTAACCTCATCGCGAACCACCTGCGGCCCGGCCAGTTTTGACACCGGTGTCATGTGTGCGGTCAAAAAATGAAGCGGCCGAATAATCGGCTCTGAACCAACAGGGAGCGTAATCCAATGACTACCAAAGCTATGCACGGGCGTAGTGCGTCCGCGATTTTGCGCAAGAGCGTCTCCGTTTCGGCGCTGACTTCGGTCCTGGCCTTGACAGCCATGGGGGCTCAGGCCCAGGAGGCCGCGCCAGCAACCCCCGCATCCGACGATATTCAGACCGTCGTCGTGACCGGCTATCGCGCCTCGCTGCAAAGCGCGCTGACCACCAAGCGCAAGGCTGACGTGATGATGGACGCCATCAATGCCGAGGATATCGCCGACTTCCCGGACGCCAATCTGGCGGAATCGCTGCAGCGCATTCCGGGCATTTCGATCGACCGCGATAACGGGGAAGGGCGCACCATCACCGTGCGCGGCCTGGGCGCCGATTTCACCCGCGTGCGCATCAACGGTCTCGAAGCCTTGTCGACCGCCGGGGCCAATGACGCCGGTTCCAACCCGAACCGTTCGCGCGCCTTCGATTTCAACACCTTCGCTTCGGAACTGTTCAACAGCCTGCGCGTACGCAAGACCTCGTCCGCTGAAACCGACGAAGGCTCGCTGGGCGCCACCGTCGATCTGATCACGGGGCGTCCTTTCGACTATAAGAAGGACCAGTACGCCTTCTCGATCCAAGACGCCTATTACGACAATGGCGGCTTCCATAATCCACGCGTGACGGGCCTTGTTTCCCGACGCTGGGCCGACGGCAAGCTGGGTTTCCTCGCCTCGGTGGCCTATTCCGAGCGCGATTCGGAAAACGATCAGTATCGCCGCGGTCCGGGTCAATCGGATTATCTGTACCGCAACGCCACCTGGGCGACCAATGAATATCCGCTACGGGCGGGCTTCGCGGCACCGGCCGGTACGACCTTCAACGACACCATCCTGGCCGCCGCCGGTCCGTGCCCCGGCACGACGACCCCCAGCCGCCCGATCGGCTATGTCTGCACGGGCGCGCCGGCGATCACCAATACCGCCTACTATAATGCGGTGACGGGGTCTGATCCGGCCGCCTACGCCCTGCTGCACAATCCGCTCAATGCGTCGCAGGTCCGGTTCCCAGCTCTAGGCTCGATCGAACAGCAGGATCTGCATCAGGAGCGTCTGGGCCTGACCGCCTCGTTCCAGATGCAGCCGAATCCCGGCACGCGCATTTCGATCGACGGCCTCTATTCGAAGTTCCGCAACGAAAGCACCATCTATCAGGTGTCTTCGGTCGGTCTGAACCGTGATAACACCAATGCGCAATACGCAACGGCGGTTAATAACGACGCCGCGGCCTCGACCGGGGCGATTTCAGGCGCCAATCCGGGCACCAAGCTGACGGTTGCCCAGAAGCGCGGGCTTTATCCCGGCACCTGTACGGCGCGCGCGGCAACCGATATTCAGGCGGCCATCGACTGTGGTCAAAGCTTCTACGGCGGCGGCCTGGTTTCGGGCATGGGCTTCTCCTACAACCCGAAAAACCTCGACCCTTACGACTATTACACCAATCCGAACTCCGTGGGCTACGTCGCCTCGGCCGACGGTCTGGGTTTCCGCGACAAGCTGATCGGCCGTCAGGGCGTCGACGTTCTGGCCGCCAATGTGTCGAACGGCGTAGCGGACTATCTGGTCCTGCGTAATGTCGACTGGCGCTCGGCGGCGGACCGCAACTTCTACACCACCGAATTCAAGCAGTTGTCGTTCAACCTGACGCAGGAATTCAGCGACCGCTTGCGGGGTGATTTCACCTTGGGCGCCTCGGAGTCCTATAACGAGAACCAGGGCCTGCTGGTCGAATTCAACCGCATGGACTCGCCTGAAAGTTTTGTCTTCGACGAGCGCGGCGGTGGCGAAATGCCGGTGTTCAATATCGGCTTCGACGCGGCCAATCCGGCCAACTGGAATATGGTCAAGGGCTTCTCGGCCATTCGTCACTACCAGCGTTTCGTCACCAACGAATATAAGGGCGCGAAGGCCGATTTCACCTACGATCTGAACGACAATCTGACCCTCAAATTCGGCGGCACGTCGCGTCAGTACGGCTTTGAAACCAACCTGCTGGAGCGGGAAAGCGACCTGCTCAATCCGACCGAGAAGGAAGCCGGCGTCAGCGTCGCCTCGCTGGGCAAGGTGATCCAGTTCGGTCAGGGCCTCGACGTACCGGGCGGCACCGCCACCTCCTTCTTCGCGCCGAGCATCGAAGCCTTCAACTCGGTCTTCGACTTCACCTGCAACTGCATCAATCAGTACGGGGACTGGCGCATCCACGGCAAGCGTAATGGTGGCCGCGAAAACTTCAAGGTTCAGGAAAAGAGCGAAGGCGCTTATCTTCAGTTGAACTTCGACTACGACGTGCTGGGCGGCAATATCTTCGGCAATATCGGCGTGCGTCAGGTCAAGACCGACCTGACCTCTTACGGCACTACCTCGGCGGGCCGTCCGATCACCGGCCGCAACGAATATACCGACACCCTGCCGTCGTTCAACGTCGCCTGGGAGGTCATCCCGAACGTCTATGTCCGCGCCGGGGCCGCCGAGGTAATGGCGCGTCCGCAACTGGGCAATCTGTCGCCGTCGATCACGGCCATCTCGATCCCGTCCACGACGGGTGCGACGACCGGCGCGACCCTGACCATCGGTAACCCGAAGCTTGCGCCGTTCCGCGGCAAAACCTACGACCTGTCGGCGGAATGGTACTTCGCCAAGGGCGGCCTGCTGTCGTTGGCGGTATTCAAGAAGGATATCGAATCCTACCCGCAGACCGTGCTGTTCTCGGCGCCGCTGTCGACCTTCCTGTCGGCGGACGATCTGGCCACGCTCAAGCTGCAGTTCAACACCGGTTCGGTCGCCGATAATGCGCGTCTCGCCTATATCGACAGCAACGGTGAAGCCACCGCGCGCCAGTTCCGCGACGCCCCCGGCGGTACGCTGGAAGGCTACGAGTTCAGCTATCAGCAGGACTTCACCTTCCTGCCGTGGTTGTTCCGCAATACGGGGGTTCAGTTCAACCTGACCCACATCGAGTCCGAACTGACCTACATCCTCGATCCGGGCAGTGCGACGGTCGCGCCTTCCTACGGCGCCGGGCCGTGGCTGGGGGCATCGCCGGACGCCATCAACCTGACGCTTTACTACGAAACCGAAAAGTTTAGCGCCCGTGTGTCGATGGCCAAGCGCGAAGGGTACTACACGACCTATCCGCTGGCCGCCGGGTCGTGCGCGCCGGGCCTGAACAGCGACGGTACGCCGTGTAACTCGCCGCTGATCAACGATTTCGCTGGCTCGCTGCCGACCGAAAATGTCGACTTCTCGATGAGCTACAAGCCGACCAGGAACCTGACCGTAACGCTGGAAGGTCTGAATATGACCAACGAAACGACCAACCGCTACGCCTACGGCGGCACCAGCCAGACCGTCGTCAGCCAGTACGGTTCTACCGGGCGTCAGTTCACTCTGGGCGTGCGTTACAAGTATTAATCCCATCCGGCGCGAAGGGTCTCCGTTCGCCTTCGCGCCGTACCCCGCATCTCAGACGTCCTGTCCTTGCCAAAGGGCGGGACGTTTTTTTGCGCACGGAGGCAGCGGAAAAAAAATAGCCGCACGAAAAAACGCGCGACTATCAAGTCAAACAGGGAGGAAAATACCCATAAGGGCAACGGCGCAAAGCGCCGACCCTTTGCCGATACAAGCTTGTCACGCCTTATTCAAGTATGAAAACAATATTTTAAAATTAAAAACGCAGGTTTTTGCAACGTCGATCATTAAGGCCGGTTTAAATCTTTGCCGTCAATCTGGGGTGGAGCGGCGACGCCATCGCCCGACAGAAGGTCGGCGATCACACGATAGGGGACTCACGGAAGTGAACTCCATCAACACCAATGTCGGGGCCATGACGGCTCTGCGGAATCTGAATGCGATCTCGGCCGAATTGATCGCGACGCAGAACCATATCTCGACCGGGTTGAAAATCGCCAGCGCCCGCGATGACGGCTCGACCTGGGCCATTGCCCAGATGCAGCGTTCCAAACTCCGTTCGCTCGATGTCGTCAAGGAGTCGCTGTCGCGCAATGCCTCGGTCGTCGATGTGGCGCTGACGGCCGGCGAGAACATTTCCGACATGCTCTCGGAACTGCGCGAAAAGGCGCTGGAGGCGTCAGACACCTCGCTCAATACCGCCAGCCGCAATGCGCTGAAGTCGGATTTCGAGGCCATCCGCAACCAGATCACCCGCGCACTGAAGAATGCCGGTTTTAACGGCATCAATTTGCTCGACGGCTCGCGCGGCTCGATCGCCGCGCTGGCCAATGCCGAGGGCACCGACCATCTGACGGTCAAGGCGCAGAATCTGTCACTGGGGGGAGGGATCATCACCCTGAGCGCCGCGGCGACCTTTTCGAGCGCCGCTTCGGCGCAAAGTCTGATCGGGACGCTTGAGGCTTCGATCAATAATGTTTCGGGCGCGCTGACGCGACTGGGGACATCGGCGCAATCGTTGGACCGGCACACTGTCTTCATCGGCAAGCTTCAGGACACGATGGAGGCCAGCATCGGGCGGATGGTCGATGCCGATATGGCCAAGGAAAGCACCAAGCTTCAGGCACTTCAGATTAAGCAGCAACTGGCGATCCAGACCCTCGCCATCGCCAACCGCTCTCATGATTATCTGTTGCAACTGTTCGGACGGTGATCCCGCAATTGGCTCTCGATCTCTGAACTGCTAAACCACCTTCCGGCGACTGATGCGGACCTGTTGCGTTGCGGTTGGCTCTCGATCTCTGAACTGCTAAACCCTTGAAGCTCTACGACGATTACCCGCCTGCGTTGCGGTTGGCTCTCGATCTCTGAACTGCTAAACCGTTCCCATACTCTTCATAAGACCGCGTTGAGTTGCGGTTGGCTCTCGATCTCTGAACTGCTAAACCGGCGCCGCTGGCCGGGCAGTGGGTGGCCGAGTTGCGGTTGGCTCTCGATCTCTGAACTGCTAAACCACGAAGGACGCGTCACATTGCCTGAAGGGTGTTGCGGTTGGCTCTCGATCTCTGAACTGCTAAACCCAGGTGGGCCGAGGGCATGGAGCGCGTTCAGTTGCGGTTGGCTCTCGATCTCTGAACTGCTAATAACATTCAGCGGTTCGCGCACGCGCACATGACGCAGCCCCTTGAACAGGCGGTTGCCGTTTTTGTCCTTTTTGTCGATGCCCTCTTTGGCGATCCTGGCCAGCGCCGCCTCGAACGGTTTGCCCGTCAGATCACGCGTCGCTTCCCACAGGGCGTCGCGCAGAGTCGCGTCAGGGATACGCGCAGGATCGGCGATATCCGCGGGTTTGAGACTCATCAGCGGCACGCGGTGGACGACGATAGGCGTCTTGCCGTCGGCGCTCATCTCGCTTGTCAGCCCATAGGCCGTGTCGTTATGCAGTCGGCCTGCCGTGACATCCCGGTGCTTCGATGGCTTGCCCTTGCGGCCGTGGTCGGGTTTGTGGCTGACCGTGACGGCCATCAGCTTGTCGCGCAATTCGTCGCGGAAGCCCTCCCACGGCGGCTCCAGTCCTTCGAACATCTTGTCGAGGTCGAGGTTTTCCGCGCGCCCGGCAGCGGTCGCGATCTTTTGCAGCATGGAGCGCGTCGTCACGGCCATCACCGCACCATCGATAGCGTGGTGGCGATGGTCGAGCCGGTTTTTCGGCGCGTTGGAGTGCATGTTGTCGACGTAGTTATGGTCGGGCAGCAGACTGTTCAGTCCCCAGACCCGGCGCAGCAGGGCGGTCATGCGCCCCGTAGCAACGTAAACGCAGGTGCCTTCATCGGGTGCATACAAGCTGGACAGGTATTTCCGCGCAATCCGCGACAGGTATTGCGTATCGGTCAGTTGCCTCGCGATGAAGCCGCCGTCCTTGTCAAGGCGTTCGCGGGCGTCCGGCCCGAAACGCCACTGCTTGGACTTGTGCAGGCGGGTGATCTGGTTGGAAATAATGTCCCAGCGCTTTTCGTCGTGGCCCCATTTCTCATAAGGCGTCTTGTTGCCCTTGGCGAAATTGCAATGACGGTGCGCCACGACCTTGTTGGCGGCGCTGTCGTCGAGGGACTGCGAATAGGGGATGATATGGTCGATGTTGGCTTCGTCTGAAAACAACATTTTAATGCCGATTTGTTGGGCGCAGTAGGGGCAGCGGCGGTCCAGTGCATTGGAGGGATTGAGTTCCTCCCATTGCTTCAGCAGGGCGCGATTGCTGCCGTTATCGCGGAATCCTTCTTCCTCCAGCAACTTGCCGCGTGCGATAGCGGCCTGGGTGTCCTTGCGGATGCGTTGCTCGTGCTTTTTCTTGTCGTCGTCGCTGAGGTTCAGTTCGCGGGCCAGTTCGACGACGATCTCGTCCGGACGCCCACATCGACAATGCGTTTATTGTCTTCGATCAGACACCAGCCGATGCTGTTCGTACCGATATCAAGACCTAATCTCCGCATTTTCCGCCCCTTATGCAATTTTTGCGATTATATATCGGTTACATATTGCGCCCAAAGTTGCAACTATTGACAAGCCGCCCAAATCGATGTAATTAAGGCATACAGAGATCGCGAGCCAGCTGTTAACAAGCAGCTTGATTGCACCAAATAAGGGCGAGGCTACGGCCTCGCCTTTTTGTTTGCCCGATCGCGCTGAGTACCTCTGGTGATGATCGTCCCATCGGCGATGCAGGGGCCTTCCATCTGCGCGGTCGAAATTAAATTGTCTGGCCATTCAAATTCATTTTTTGTATACAATATACAAGAATGATTTGCCCGAGGCACAGACCATGATCCGCCCCTTTGCCGTTGACCGTTCCGACGCTCATATCTGCCGGAAACACTGCGCCTGTGTCGCCCGTCGCGGCTTCCTGTCGGGTGTCGCCGCCGGATCGGTGATCGGTGGATTGGGGCTGACCACGCAGGCGGTCGCCGACACAACCGTCGTCAATCTGGCCAAGGTCGCCGTGCCTTCGACCTCCTTCATGTCGGGCGACGGCAAGCTGACGGCGCTCAATGACGGGGTTGCGCCGAAAAACTCCGCCGACAATGCCGCCACCGCCTACGGCAACTGGCCCAGGACTGGCACGGAATGGGTTCAGTACGACTGGAGCCAGCCGGTCAGCACCAACAAGATCGATGTCTATTGGTGGATCGACGGGCAGGGCGTGGGCGCGCCGAAATCGTGCCGCCTATTGTACTGGGACGGCGCGGCCTTCGTGCCGGTAAAGAACGCCAAGGGTCTGGGCGTGGCCAAGGATCGCTTCAACACCACCACCTTTGATGAGGTCAGGACCGACAAGCTGCGTCTTGAGATCGTCTCGGACGGCAAGCTGTCGACCGGCGTGCTCGAATGGCAGGTCCATAGCGTCGGGCCCATCCCGGCCTTTGCCCCGGCAGTGGCGGCGGGCGTCGATCGCACCGTCATTCTGGGCGGCAAGACCTATCTGATGGGCAAGGCCGAGTTCCTCAAAACAGGCCCGGAAACAGGCCATATCTGGCGCAAGATCTCCGGTCCGGGGCAGGTCAATTTCGCCAATGCGCTGGAGACCGACACGACCGCGACCTTTTCCGCCCCCGGCGACTACGAGCTGGAGCTGGCCGCTCATTCCGACACCCGCGTCTCGACCTCGCGCATCCGCGTGCGGGCGCAGGCCGGTCCGCCGAAAGAGCGCCTCGACGTCGTCTATACCCGCCGCTACAGCCTCGACAGCCCGCTGTGGAACGCGCGGGCCAAGGCGCTGATCGTCAACTGGATTCCCCACTGCATCGACTATTGCGAGCGCACCGATCTGCCGACGGGGCAGGGCGGTATCGACAACTTCATCGAGGCGGCCAAGGCCAATCGCGGCGAGCCGCACGCCCCGCACAAGGGCCTCGTCTTCTCGAACGCCTGGGTGCTTCAGACGGTCGAGGCCATGTGCATCGCGCTGATGGTAGATCCCAAGGGCGATAAGGAAATGATCGCGGCGCAGGCGAAGATGAAAGCGACGCTTGAACGCTGGATTCCGCCCATCATTGCGGCGCAGGAGTCGGACGGTTACCTGCAAACCGCCAAGACCTTGGCCGCGCCGGGCGCATGGGACAAGCGCTGGGACCCCGCCCACCGCGCCGACCACGAAGGCTATATCGCCGGCTATTTCATCGAGTCGGCCATCAACCACTACACCCTGACCGACGGTCAGGACCTGCGTCTCTATAACGGCGCGAAAAAGCTGGCCGATTGCTGGGTCGCCCATGTCGGTCCGGGCAAGATCGAATGGTTCGACGGCCATCAGGAGATGGAGCAGGCGCTGGTGCGCTTCGGGCGCTTCGTCAATGACATGGAAGGTGGCGGGCGCGGCGATGCCTATATCGCTCTGGCGCGCTTTCTGCTCGAATCGCGCAAGGGCGGACACGAATACGACCAAAGCCACCTGCCGCCCGAAAAACAATACGAGGCCGTGGGCCACGCCGTGCGCGCCGTCTATTCCTATTCGGCCATGGCCGACATCGCGGCAGAAACCGGCGACATCGAATACCAGAGCGCGGTCATGTCGCTGTGGGACAATATCGTCAACCGCAAATACTACGTCACCGGCGGCATCGGGTCGGGCGAAACCGCCGAAGGTTTCGGGGCCGATTACAGCCTGCGCAACAATGCCTACTGCGAATCCTGCTCGTCGGCGGGCCTGATCTTCTTCCAGTACAAGCTGAACCTCGCCTATCGCGACGCCAAATACGCCGATCTGTACGAACAGACCATGTATAATGCGCTGCTGGGGGCCACGGACCTTAATGGCACCAGCTTCGCCTACACCAATCCGCTGATCAATTCCGAACGCACGCAATGGCACGTCTGCCCGTGCTGCGTCGGCAATATCCCGCGCACCCTGCTGATGGTGCCGACCTGGACCTATGTGAAGGACAAGGCCGGCATCTACGTCAACCTGTTCGTCGGCTCGACCATCATGGTCGACAAGATCGCGGGCACCGATGTCGAGATGGTGCAGAAGACCAACTATCCGTGGGAAGGGGCGGTGTCGATCACCGTCAACCCCAAACAGACCCGCACCTTCAGCGTTCATGTGCGCATCCCGAACCGCAAGACCAGCGCCCTCTATACGCTGACGCCAGAGGTGAGCGGATTCACCGGCTTCAGGGTCAATGGCAAGGCCGTAACGCCGAAGATCGAAAACGGCTACGCCGTCGTCACCCGCGAATGGGAAGCGGGCGACCGCATCGAACTGGAACTGCCGCTGGCCCCGCAGCGCGTCCATGCCGATGAGCGCATTGAGGCCGATCGCGGACGCGTGGCGCTGGCCTATGGTCCGCTGGTCTACAATGTCGAGCGCGCCGATCAGGCCTCTCTGGACAAGCCGCTGAGCGCCAAACCGGTCAAGGCGCAGTGGCGCGGCGACCTGCTGGGCGGCGTCATGGCGTTGACGGGGACTTGGCAGGACGGCTCGGCCATGCTGGCGGTACCCAACTATGCGCGCATGAACCGCGTGGGCGAAACGGCTACTATTTCGGCCGGCGATCCGGCGGTGGAATACGCACCGGGCGCCATTGTCGACTATGCCCCCGGTGCGACGACACCGGCCCCGGATCACGCGGCTCCGAAACCGCGCAGCACACCGCGAGGCGTCGAATCCATCGTCTGGATGAAAGCGCAGACCTGAGCGAAGGCGCTTGCGTCTGCCTCATTGCCCTCTATGATCGGCCTCCATTTCGGAAGATCAGGCTGAAAGAGAAGGGGAATGAGTTGATCAACGTGGAATCTCTGGCCAACCTGCCGGCCTATCTGATGTTTCTGGGGACGGGTCTCGTTGTCTGGCTGTTCGGCATAACCGCTTACCTGTGGGTGACGCCGATTCGCGAGCTGGAGGAAATCCGCAAGGGCAATATCGCGGTGGCCATCAACTTTCTGGCCGTCAGTCTGGCGCTCGCCCTGCCGATTCAGTCGGTCGGGCAATCGACCTTCAATGCCGGCGACATGATCCTGTGGGGCGGTATCGGCATCCTCTCGCAGATTTTGCTGCACCTGATCGTCCGTCTGTTCTGGAAAAAGCTCTATGCGCGCCTGACCGATCCCGCCAATGAGAAGGGCTGCATCGCCGCGGCTCTGGCCCTGTCCGCCCTCAGTCTGGTCGTGGGCATGTTGAACGCCTCGGCCCTGTCCTATTGATGCGGATCGAACCATGACCACGCACAATTCCACCAAGGCCTATCGCGCCGGTTATCTGGCCAGCCTGAATCGCCGCAAGGCGCGCTGGGTCGGCGTGCTGGCCGGGACCGTGTCGGCACTGGCCATGTTGTCGGCCTGCGACGCGCCGCAACCCGCCGCACCCCCTCCGCCGCCGGCGACCGAACAGATGAGCGTTTACAAGACGCTGGACGAGTGTAAGGCGGCGCAGGACGACGACAAGCTGTGCGAGACGGCCTTCGCCGAGGCCTGGCAATGGCAGGAACAGCAGCCGGGCTATACGGCGAAACAGCAGTGCGAGGCCGAGTACGGCGTCGGCAATTGCGAAAGCCGCGCCAATCCGTCAGGCGGTAGCTGGTTCGTGCCGCTCATGGCCGGTTTCATGATTTCCAGTGCCATGAACCGCATGTCGCAGAACCAGTATGTGCGCGAACGCGAAAGGGGCGGGCATTCCGGGGCCTATCCGGTCTATGTCAGCCGCCGCGGCGATGTCTCAAGCTACGGCGCGGGCGGGTTGCGCCCAATGGGCTATCGGGTCTCGCCCACGACGGACACATTGCCGGCGAATATGGAAGTACAGCGCGACCCCTCCGGTCGCGGCTATGCGGCGCGCGGCACCTATGGTTCGTCGGACAACCGCTATCAGGCGTCTTCGCGGGGCGGCTTCGGCAAGTCGTCGGTCTCGCGCGGCAGTTGCTGCGGCTAGAGCGCATGGAACGCTGTCTGGTCCCATCGCGCCCGAACTGGCAGGCGCGCGTCGAAGCAGAGGGCATGCTGTGGCACACGGCAGGCGATGTACCCTACTGGAGCGAGGGCGTGGTCTACCGCTTCACCGAGGCGGAGATCGAGGCGATCCACGACGCGACCGAGGCCTGTCATCAGATGGCTCTGGCCGCCGTCGGGGCGATTATCGCCGGTGGGGAACTGCCGAGCTATGGCTACGATGCCGAGGCCATCCGGTTAATCGAGCATAGCTGGCTGACAAATGAGCGCGACATCTACGGCCGCATAGATTTCGCCTATGACGGCTCAGGCGCGCCGAAGATGCTGGAATATAATGCCGACACCCCGACCAGCCTGCTCGAAGGCGCGGTCGTCCAGTGGACGTGGCTGACGGACACCGCAGGGCCGGGGGCCACGAACCAGTATAACGACATGCACCGGGCGCTGGTCGAGCGCATGCGGGCGTTAAAGGCGGAGCGCGACGCGGGCCTGCTGGGCGTCCGACAGCGTCAGGCCGTCCTGCACGTCAGTTGCGTCTTCCCCCATGACGAGGATACCGGCACGGTCGCCTATATCGAGAGCGTGGCCCGCGAGGCCGGCCTTGAGGTCAGCTTCGTTCCCATTGATCAGATCGGTTTCAGCGAAGCCGAGGGTGGTACCTTTGTCGATCAGGACGATGTGCCGATCCGTCTGTTGTTCAAGCTCTATCCGTGGGATTGGCTGCTGGCCGACGATTACGGTCCAAGGCTTGTCGATGCCGTATTGAAGAACAATATCCGCCTGTTCGAGCCGGCGTGGAAGATGCTGCTGGCCAACAAGCTGTTGATGGTCAAGATGCGGGAGCTGTATCCCGACAGCCCGTACCTTCTCGATACCCGGCGCGGCGAAGAGGCCTTTCGGGCGGCCGGACAGGCCTTCGTGCGCAAGCCGGCCCTGGGGCGCGAGGGGCAGAACGTCTCCGTCTTTCGCGTCGGAGACGCGTCCGCCGCCGAGCAGACGGAAGGCAATTATGGCGACAACGTCTTTGTCTATCAGGCCTTCGCCAGCCTGTTCCACGATGACGATTCAGGCACCTATGCTTTGATCGGAAGCTGGGTCATCGGCGGAGAAGCGCAGGGCATGGGCATCCGCGAGAGCGACCACGCCATTACGGATGATCGCTCGCGCTTCGTGCCGCATCAGTTCGCTTGAACGTAATACCCCATAGTATCCGGGACAGGCTATATATTATTTCTCATAATCTTTATTATGCGAATTATAGTGGCGCGTAAAACGGCCCGACCGTTGCGCCGCCGGGCCGTTTCGCATCACACGCGTTCGTCAGTTGCCTCCCCCGTTTAGCATTGCGGTCTTGGGCTCACGGCCGTGAACGATCCGATACAAGGCCGGCAAGATCAGCAAGGTCAGGATGGTTGACGACACGATGCCGCCGATGACGACCGTGGCCAATGGACGCTGAACCTCGGAACCCGCGCCGACATTGAAAGCCATCGGCACGAAGCCCAGCGAAGCCACCAGCGCCGTCATCAACACCGGGCGCAGACGGGTCAGCGCCCCTTCGATAATGGCCTGATCGAGAAGCCTGCCCTCACCTCTCAAAGCTTTAATTAAGCTTAACATCACCACGCCGTTGAGCACGGCTACGCCCGAAAGCGCGATAAAGCCCACCCCTGCCGAGATGGACAGCGGTATGTCCCGCAACGCCAGAGCCGCGATGCCGCCCGTAAGCGCCAACGGCACGCCCGAAAAGACGATCAGCGCGTCCCTTACCGAACCGAACAGCATGAACAGCAGACCGACGATCAGGACCAGTGCGATCGGCACGACGATCTGAAGCCGTTGGGCCGCCGAGGTCATCTGCTCGAAGGTGCCGCCATAGCTGATCCAGTAGCCTTCGGGCAGCTTGACCCGCGCCTCGACCCGGCCGCGCAGGGCCGTGACGAAGGTGCCGAGATCGGCGCCGCGCACATTGGCCGTGACCACGACGCGGCGCTTGCCCTGCTCGCGGCTGATCTGGTTGGGGCCGTCGATCATCTCGATATGGGCTACATCCTGAAGCGGGATGAAGCCCAGCCCGCCGTCGGCATCCGTGCCCACCGGGATACGCAGGCGGCCGATTTCGGCGAGATTGGCGCGCCGGCTTTCCGGCAGACGCACGATAACGTCGAAACGGCGGTCGCCCTCGAATATCTGACCGGCCATCGTGCCGCCCAGAGCCGTGGACACCACCTCCTGCACGTCGCTTATGCTCAGGCCGGGACGGGCCATGGCGGCACGATCCGGCGTGATCTGCAGCATGGGCAGGCCGGAAACCGGCTCGACCTTGACGTCCTGAGCCCCCGGTATGCCCGACATGACGCGCTCGATATCGTTGCCGGTCTTCAGCAACCGATCGAGGTCGTCGCCGAATATCTTGACCGCCACGTCCGAGCGCACGCCGGAGATCAGCTCATTGAAGCGCATCTGTATCGGCTGTGTGAACTCGTAATTATTGCCGGGCACCTCTTCCACCGCCGCCTGCATCCGCGCAACAAGGCCGTTCTTGCTCTCCCTGGGGTTCGGCCAGTCCTTGCGATCCTTGAGGATAACGAAGGTATCGGCCACGGAGGGCGGCATGGGGTCGGTGGCGACCTCCGCCGTGCCGATCTTGGCAAAGACCTGCTTCACTTCCGGGAACTGTTTCAGACGCGCCTCGACGGCGGCCTGCATGTGGACCGACTGGGTCAGGCCGGTGCCCGGGATACGCAGGGCGTGCAGCGCTATGTCGCCTTCGTCCAGTTGCGGGATGAACTCCGTACCCAGACGCGTAGCGAGGAATCCCGACAAAATCACCAGTACGACGGCGGCGCCGACCACGGCGTAACGCGCCCTGATCGCCAGCCGCAAGGCCGGCTCGTAGATGCGGCGCGCCCCGCGCATGACGAAGCTTTCCTTCTCCTGCACCTTGCTAGTGACGAACATGGCCACCGCCGCCGGCACGAAGGTCAGGGACAGTAGCAGAGCCGCCCCCAGCGCCATGACGACGGTCGCCGCCATCGGGTGGAACATCTTGCCCTCGACACCCGACAGAGCGAAGATCGGGACGTAAACGAGGGTGATGATCAGCACGCCGAACAGCGACGGCTTTATGACTTCTGCGGAGGCTTTGGACGCCAGATCGAAGCGTTCCTCGCGCGTCAGAAGCCGTCCGAAATGGTGTTGCGCCTCGGCAAAGCGTCGCAGGCAGTTTTCCATGATGATGACGGCGCCGTCGACGATCAGACCGAAGTCGAGCGCCCCCAGCGACATCAGATTCCCCGATACCTTATTCTCAACCATGCCGGTAATGGTCATCAGCATGGCCACCGGAATGACCAGCGCCGTGATGATCGCCGCGCGGATATTGCCGAGCAGAAGGAACAGGATGACGATGACCAGCAGAGCCCCTTCGGCGAGGTTCTTTTCGATCGTTTGAATGGTGCGCTCGACCAGCGTCGTGCGGTCATAGATCGGCACCGCCGCAACGCCTTCCGGCAGGGATTTACTGGCCTCCGCCAGTTTTTCGGCGGCAGCTTTGGCCACGGTGCGCGAATTTTCACCGATCAGCATGAAGACCGTACCGAGCACGACCTCCTTGCCGTTCTGCGTCGCCGCGCCGGTGCGCAATTCCTCACCCAGCCCCACATCGGCGACATCGGCGATGCGGATGGGCACGCCCATGCGGGTCTGAACAACGATCTGAGACAGGTCGGCTATGCTGTTGGCCTGCCCCGGCACGCGGACCAGGAATTGTTCGCCGCTCTTTTCGACATAGCCCGCGCCCCGATTGGCATTGTTCTTTTCCAGCGCCTGAATGACGTCGGTCAGGGTCAGGCCGAAGGCCGACAGCCGCTCCGGATAGGGCGTGACGTGGTACTGACGCTCGAAGCCGCCGATGGTGTTGACCTCGGTGACGCCTGGCGTGTTGCGCAGTTGCGGACGGATGACCCAATCCTGAAGCGTGCGCAGGTCTTCCGGCGTATAGGCCGAACCGTCAGGCTTATGCGCGCCCGGCCCAGCCTCGACCGTGTACATGAAGATTTCGCCCAGCCCGGTCGAGATCGGCCCCAGTTGCGGCTCCGATCCTTCGGGTAACTGGCTCCTGACCGACTGCACGCGCTCGTTGACGAGTTGCCGCGCGAAATAGATGTCGGTGCCTTCCTTGAAGACGACCGTCACCTGCGACAGGCCATAGCGCGAGATCGAACGCGTATAGTCGAGACCGGGCAAGCCGGCGATGGCCGTTTCCACGGGGAAGGTGATGCGCTGTTCGGCCTCCAGCGGCGAGTAGCCGGGCGCTTCGGTGTTGATCTGGACCTGTACATTGGTGATGTCGGGGACGGCATCGATGGGCAGGCGGGTGAAGTTGTAGACGCCGAGGGCCGAGAGGGCGACGACGACGATCATGACGATCCAGCGGTGCCGGATCGACTGCGTGATGATTTTCTCAAGCATGGGGCACCTTAGTGGTCGTGGCTCGCGCCGGACTTTTCGATGTCCGCGCGGATGAGGAAGGCACCTTTGACGACGTAGGTGTCGCCGGGTTCGATGCCGCTTAAGACCTCGGTCCATTCGGGCGTTTGCCGTCCCACCTCGATCATGCGCACCTCATAGGTGTCGCCGACCTGCGTATAGACGACCGGCCTGTCGCGGAAGGTCTGGATGGCTTCGGTCCGCACGGCCACAGGCACGCTCTGCTCGCCCGTAAGGAAGCTACCTTCGATCCCCAGCCCGGAGCGGAAGATACCGCCGTTGCTGCCCGGCAGATGCACATGCGCCATGACGGTCTGAGTGGCCTCGTCGATACTGGGCAGGATGGCCTCGACCTTGGCCACGACCGGTGTGGCCGCGCCAGGGGCGCGCACCTCGACCGTCTGCCCCACCCTCACCTTTTCGGCGTCGCGCGGGAAGAGGAAGAATTCCGCGTGCAGGGCGTTCGGATCGGCAATGACGTACAGCGGCGAGTCGTAGGCGACGCCGCCGACATTGGCGTTCTTTTCGATGACGGTGCCGGAAATCGGCGCCGGGATCGCATAGGTTTGCAGGCTTTCGCTCGATTCCACGCGGGCGATAACCTGCCCCTTGCGCACGCTCTGCCCCAGTTCCACGGTCATGGCCATGATGCGCCCCGGATACCAGGCGCGCACTTCGCTGCGGCCTTCGGGCTTGGTTTCCACCCGTCCGGCCAGATCCAGCCGCTCCAGCAGCGTGGCCGGTCCGACCGCCGCGACGGTCAGGCCCGCCGCTGTCGCGGCCTGCGGGGTGATCGTCGTGCGGCCTTCGTAGGACGCGTAGGTCCACGCATAGGCCTGCCCGCGATGGCTGGCGTCGATTCGCACATCGAACGAATGCGGTTCCTCAACCACGCCTTGCCCGCGCAGATAATCGTCCTGCGCCGCGAAGGCGAAACGGTCGACCTTGCCGCCCAGCCGCGTCAGCTTCGTCGTGACGGTCACCGATTTGGGATCGAGCGGCTTCTCCTGCCAGTAGGGATAGAAACGGAACTCCGGCTCGACGCCGCTCTCGAAGATCGTCACTTCCAGCGAAAATTCGCCCTTGCGCAGCAGACGGCCCTTATGCGGACCACGCTCGAAATCTTCGCCAGCCCCCTCGCCATGTTCGTCTTTCGTCGCCGGCTTGCCGCAGGCCACCAAGCTCATGACACTCAGGCCCGCGGCGGCCAGCAATACGAACCGGCGGGTTTGGGTATAGGTTTGGGTCATCGGGCGGCCTCCGCGTCCGGCAGCAGGGCGACCCACTTGCCGCTCAGGCGGTCGCGCTTCGTTTGTTCGATCTGGAATTGTTTCAGCACCTCAACGCGCCGGGCTTTCGCGGCCATCAGCGTGTCCTGCGCGCCAATGACATCGCGATAGGTGAACCCACCGCGCGCAAAGCCTTCACGCACCTGCGCCACGGCTTTTTCGGCCAGCGGAATTACCTCGGCATCGATACGCCGCACCTCCTGCGCCAGCGCGTTCATGCGAAGCGTGGCGGCGGCGATGTCGCGCTCGCGGAAGCGTTCGGCGGCCTCTATATCGGCGGAAGCGGCCTCGGCTTCGGCGCGGCTACGGTCGATATTTCCCCGATTGTCGTTGAAGCGGTTCAGGGGAATGGAGCCGCCGACCAGAAACGCCACCGAGCCGTCGGCGCGGAAATGGCGGATGCCGGCCGACAGCGTCGGGTCCTGCACGCGGCGGGTGTTTTCGACGCGGATTTGCGCCGTCGAAGCGCGCTGACGGGCGCGCAGAACGTCGATGTCCGGCGTCGCCGTCAGGGTCGGCTCAAGGGTGGCCGCGCCGGTGTTTTCCAGCGCCGCCGCATCGAGCACGAAATCCGCCCCGCCACCCCACAGGGCTGCCAGTTGCCGCTTCAACTGACGCGCCGTCGCCTCGGCCTGATCGCGCGCGATGCGGGCACTGGCGACGTGCGCATCGGCCAGCGACCCGGCGAACAGGGGATCGCGCGCGGCGCTGACGCGGCGGCTGATTTCTGCCTGAGACTGTTCGGCCAGCTTGAGGCGTTCGCGCGCCACGCCGATTTCGGCCTCGGCGGCGACAGCTTCGATCCATAGCGACTGGGCCGCGTTCATTGCCGCCCAGGTGCGGGCGCGGCCTTCGGCGCGGACCAGCTCTTTTTCAGCCGCTGCCGCTCCGACGCGGGCTTCGCGCTTCGATTTGCGCTCCAGTGTCTGCTGATAGGTCAGGGTAAATTCGGTCGCATTCAGGCCGTTATAAGGGCTGGAGCCAAGGAAGTTCTCGGCCTCTATGCCCACACTTGGGCTCGGACGCACACCGGCCTGACGGATGCCGGCGTCGGCGGCCTCCAGACGACGCTGTGTCGCTGTCTGCGTCGGGTCGGCGCGCCCGGCGCGGGTCATGGCCTCGGCCAGAGATAAGGGTGTCGATTGGGCAAACGCCCAATGGGGAGCGGCCAGCGTCAGGCAAGCCGCCAGCACACTCGCATAGGCGAGCGGGCGCGCAGCGCGGAGACCGCGCATAGGGGGGAAATACATGAAATCCTCACGTGAAAGGTTCGGATAAACGGCGCACGAAGCGCCGTTCAGACGTCAGTCGAAACCGTTCACGCGCGAGGCGGCTGGAAGGGAAGATCGGGGGTCAGATCAACCAGCGGGTGCGCTACGCCCGGACGCAGATCGATGAGCGCCATGTTGAGCACGAACGCGCCACCTGCGCCACTGGCGGCAAGCCCCTGAGACACTTCGCTGCTGTTGTGGTGATGGTGATGGACCGCCAGCCTATCGCCGGCCGTCGGTTCGCCGCTCGTCAGGTGCCCATGACAAGAGGCGCTTGTTTCGGAACAGCTTACCATCCATCCGCCGTCGGCCAGCAATCGGTCGCCAACGGCCTGATGCTCGAAATTATGCACCCGCGCCTGCGCCGAGGCGAAACCGGCCATCACCACAGCCACCATGCAGAGCAAGGTGCTGAGGGTCATCAGGCGAGCCAGCCATGGGCGAGACGTATCGGGCATGAAGACAGCGTATCCTCTCTGCACGCGAACATACGACAAGCGTCAGCCCTTTGAGAAGGCGTTATTTTATACTCTGAGCAGAGAGGACCGGCCTGTATCATAGCATCGCAAATATCTGTATTCGCGATCGGTTCGCGGTCTACAGGCTAATGGCGTAGCCGCGATATGGGCTCCGACAGCTTCAGCGCCGCGTGCGTATGGCCGTATTCCGCCTCGGCTGCCGCATCGACGAAGGCGTCGAAAACGTCGGCCAGAACCACCTGATGGGCCGCAAGCGCTTTCAGCATCTCACGGACATAATAGCCGATCACCGCCATGGCGTAATCGGTTCGGCCGTCGATCTGACTGGCGATGATCTCGACCAGTTCCATCTCGGCTTCTTCGTAAGGCATTTCCTGACGCGAGAAGGCGCAGAGCGTGGCGCCTACCGTGCGTTCGATCAACGACGGATGTGTTTGCATAGGGCTCACTCGATGACGATCGATGAGCCTAGCGTTATTTAAAGTAAAAAATCCATCGGGAGGGAAATTAACCACCCGGAAAAGACGAACAAACCCGGCGATTTGCACCGGGTTTTTGTTCTTAGCCGATGTGGGTCAGGCCGCCCATATAGGGTTGCAACACCGCCGGAATGGCGATGCGGCCGCCCTCGTCCTGATAGTTTTCCATGATTGCCACCAGCGTGCGGCCGACCGCCAGACCGGAGCCGTTCAGCGTGTGCAGGAAGCGCGTGCCCTTTTCGCCGGCCTTGCGCGTGCGGGCGTCCATGCGGCGGGCCTGGAAGTCGCCGCAGTTCGAGCAGGACGAGATTTCGCGATAGGTGTTCTGCGACGGCAGCCACACCTCAAGGTCATAGGTCTTGCGCGCGCCGAATCCCATGTCGCCGGTGCACAGCAGCATGGTGCGGAAGCTTAAGCCCAGCTTCTTGAGGATGGCTTCGGCGCATTCGGTCATGCGCTCGTGTTCGGCGGCAGACTGTTCCGGCGTGGTGATCGAGACCAGTTCGACCTTCTGGAACTGATGCTGACGGATCATGCCCTTGGTGTCGCGGCCGGCTGAACCGGCTTCGGCGCGGAAGCAGTTGGTCAGGGCGGTCAGACGCAGCGGCAGTTCCTCTTCCGCCGTGATGGCTTCGCGGACAAGGTTGGTCAGGGACACTTCGGCGGTAGGGACTAAATAGTGGCGACGTTCAATTGCTTCTAGAATCTGATTGGGTAAATTCTTTTCTACCCAGGCCAGAATTGCATCAAATCGTTGATCGCCTTCCGGTTTCCCCTTGATAGCTTGTTCCAATTCCGTTTGCGCAGCTTCTTCTTGGCGCTTGTAATCAGCCCAGTCGTAGCTAGTAGCGGCAAACAAATCCTCTTCAAACTTCGGTAATTGGCCCGTTCCAAATAAGGCATGGCTTTTCACTAGTACCGGCGGATTAACCTCCAGATAGCCGTGCTCGGTCGTCTGGGTGTCGAGCATCCACTGACCGATGGCGCGCTCCAGACGCGCCAGTTGCCCCTTGAGCACCACAAAGCGCGAACCGGACATTTTGGCCGCCGCTTCAAAGTCCATCAGCTTGAGCGCTTCACCCAGATCAGCGTGATCCTTGGCCGGGAAGCTGAGGATATTCGGCGCGCCGTGGGTTCGGATTTCGACATTGCCGCTCTCGTCTTCGCCCTGCGGCACATCCTCAAACGGGATATTCGGAAGCTCTGACAGAAGCTTTTTCAACGCCTCATCCTTGGCGCGTTCGGCCTCCTGAGCCTCGGCAATCGCGCCTTTCAGGCCCTCGACCTCGGTCATGAGTTCAGCGGCGCGTGCCTCGTCCTTCTGGGCCTTGGCCTTGCCGATTTCGCCGGACAGTTTCTTCAACTGCGCCTGATTGGTCTCAAAGGCCGTCTTGGCGGCGCGCAGGTCCTTATCCAGCGCCAGCAGCGCATCGACATCGGCCTGAGCCGACTCGCGGCCCCGCGACGACCAGCCCTTGACATAGGCTTCAGGAGTTTCGCGTAAGGCTTTGATATCGTGCATGGAACGGTCCTGTAGTTAAGCCCCCTCCGGCGCGACTGGCGCGCCACCTCCCCCGCTTCGCCGAGGCTCGCAAGGGAGTATGAGGGGACGGAATCTCCTCCCCTGCTTTAGCGGGGGAGGTGGCGCGGCGCAAGTCCGCGACGGAGGGGGCGAAATCAGGCGGGCTCTTTCCGCCGGAACTCGATCACGCGCACGCACAGGATCGAGATTTCGTACAGAAGCACGATCGGGATGGCCAGCATCAGTTGCGAAATGGGGTCCGGCGGCGTAACCACGGCTGCGACCACGACAATACCCAAAATGGCGTAGCGGCGGCCCTCGCCCAGCATCTTGGCCGACACCATACCGGTCAGGCCCAGCAGCGTCAGCACGATCGGCAACTGAAAACAGGCCCCAAAGGCCAGCATCAGCGTGGTGACCAGGGAAAGATATTCCGACACCTTGGGCATCAGTTGCACCGTAACGGCCCCGGCCCCCAGAATCTGCTGGCTCAGGGAGAACCACAACACCATCGGCAGGATGATGTAATAGACGAGCAGCGCCCCCATGACGAACAGCACCGGCGCGGCGATCAGAAACGGCAGGAAGGCCATGCGCTCACGCTTGTACAGGCCCGGCGCGACGAAGCGATAGACGTGCCAGGCGATGACGGGAAAGCTAAGGATAACCGCGCCGAAGCCGGCCATCTTCATCTTGGTGAAGAGAAATTCCAGCGGCGCCGTGGTGATCAGCGCAATGCCGTTCTTGGCCAGCGGCACCTCTTTCAGGCCCAGAATGATCTCGATCAGGTCGAACGGCCCGGCTCCGTGTCCGCCGTGGGCGCGAGAGGCCTCAAACATGCGGTTGGCCATCTCATAGGGATGGGTCAGGAAGATGTAGATCGGCTCGGCGAAGGCGAAGCACAGGATAAAGGCGGCGGCGAAGGCCAGCACCATCCAGATCAGGCGCGAGCGCAGTTCGACCAAATGGTCCATCAGCGGCGCGCGCGAGGATTCGATATCCGCTTCGTCCGGGTGAAGCTCGTCTTTGGTCACCAGGTCATTCATGAGGATATCGTTTCAGTCGTCTTTTTGGGGCGGCTGCGCTTCGGCTTGGCCTCGGCCGCAAGGCCTATACTTTCAGCGGCTTCCACCGTTTTCTTCGCACGCGGTTTGCGCGGCTTCTTTTCGGGTGTCGTGGCCAGCTCCGGCGCGGGATCGGGCGCCTCGTCCAGCGGATCGGTCAGGGACGGTTTGCCGAAATCGGGGTCTATGTCCGGCGCATGGTCATAGGCATCCGGCGATGGCACATCCGTGCTGTCGCTATAGTAATGCCCTTTGGGCGGGATGGTGTCGTTGATCTCGCCTTCGATGCGGCGCATATCCTCGCGGATGTCGTCGATGACCGGCGTCTGGGTCGACCGCAGCGCTTCGACCTCCTTGCGCAGGTCTTCCAGTTCGGACTGGCGCGCCATGTCGTCGAAGGAGGTGCGGAATTCGTCGGCCATCGAGCGCATCTTGGCCACGAAGCGACCGAGTTGCCGCAGCAGCTTCGGCAAATCCTTGGGGCCGACCACAATCAGGGCGACGACCGCAATCAGTATGAGCTCAGAGCCCCCAATACCGGGCACCATTCAAATCACGCCTTAGGGTCAGAACATGAAAAAACAACCGCCTCCCGTAAGCGCAGAGGCGGTCACTCAGAAAACAGCGAAAAACGCTTAGGCCGCGTCCTTGTCCGTGACCGGCTTGGTTTCGGCCTTGGCTTCGTCCTTCTTGACGTCCTCGTCCTTGAGGCCGTCCTTGAAGGCCTTGATGCCCTTAGCGGCATCGCCCATCAGGCCCGACAGCTTGCCACGGCCGCCGAACAGCAGCAGCGCGACAACCGCGACAATGGCCCAGTGCCAGATGCTCATGCTACCCATGTCAGATCTCCATACGCACGGCGCCACCTTCTGACAGCGCACCTTCGGATACAGGTTTCCCTCTTATAGGCGTATTGTAGACGCACATCAAAGCGAAAATAAGCCCCTAATCCCGTTCGCCTTCGGCGCTATCGAAGAAATCCTGCGCGAATTCGACCTGTTCCATGTCGTCGAGCCCGATGGCGTCCTCGATCTCTTTCGCGCCGCCGGGTTCAGGGATGACAAAATCGGCTGGGACATTGAGGTCGAGCAGCCCCGCGGCGCGCATATCGGCGGCGCCGGGCAGGTCGTGCAGACTGGGCAGGGAAAAGACTTCAAGGAAATGCTCGGTCGTGCCGTAGGTCACGGGGCGGCCCGGCGAGCGCCTGCGCCCGCGCAGGCGGATCAGATTCATCTCGTGCAGAACATCCAGCGTGCCGCGCGACAGGCCGACGCCGCGAATCGTCTCGACCTCGGCGCGCGTCACGGGCTGATGATAGGCGATGATGGCCAGCGTCTCCAGGGCGGCCTTCGACAAGCGGCGCGGCTCCTCACGCTCTTCGACCATCAGGTAACCGAGGTCGGCGGCGGTGCGGAACTGCCACTTGTCGGCCACGACCTCCAGCGTCACGCCGCGGTCGGCATAGCGGCTTTTCAGCGCCGCCAGCGCCTTGCCGACATCGGCCCCTTCGGGCAGGCGGCGCGCCAGATCGGCGGCGGACAGCGGCGCGGCGGCGGCAAACAGCAGCGCTTCGATGGCGCGTTCGATATCGAGTTTGGGGGACAGTTCGCCAGAAAATTCAGTGGAAATTTCGATTGTCATCGTCCCTCCATCAGCGGCGGGCGGCGGCGCATGTACAGGGTGTCGAACGTACCCAACTGCTGGACCTGCATCAGGCCCTCCTTGGTCAGTTCCAGCCCCGCCGACAAGGTCGAGGCGACGTAGGAGGCGCGGCGCGGACCGCCCTCACCCACCGGCTGCGGCGCGATCTCATCGAGCGCCGTCCAGTCGGACAGTTGCGGCAGCACCTCGCGCAGGTGGTCGCGCGCGTCTTCCAGCGGGAAGGCCTCGACGCGCATGGTCGGGTCGTAATGGCGGGCGATTTCGCGCTGGCGCTGGGTGACATAGGCCCCCATCAGGTCGAACAGCGACACATCGAGGCGCGAGGACGGCAGGATTACCGTCGCCTCCGGATCGCCGCGCGAAAAGACGTCGCGCTTCAACTGCGGGCGCGAGGTGATGGCCTCCACCGCCTTGCGGATGGCTTCGAGTTTTTTGAGGCGAAAGGCCAAGGCGGCGGCCAGTTCTTCCGGTTCCGGCTCGTCGGTCTTTTTGCGCTCCGGCACGGGCAGCAGCAGACGCGACTTGAGATAGGCCAGCCACGAGGCCATGACCAGATAGTCGGCGGCCAATGAAAACCGCAGCCGCCGTGCCTGCTGGATGAAGGCCAGATACTGCTCGGCCAGCCGCGTGATTGAGATTTTCAGAAGGTCGACCTTCTGCTGACGCGCCAGTTCCAGAAGCACATGCAGCGGGCCTTCATAGCCGTCGAGATCGAGCAGCAGGGCGTCATCGGCCTCGATGTCCGGCGCGGGCGCAGCGTCGGCGTTGAAGTCGAGGCGGTGTTGAAACACCTCGTTCTCAAGGCCCGGCAGAAAGCCTTCAGATCGGCCCCCGCGCACGGCCACGGCTTAGAAGGCCTCCTGATAGGCCGTCGGATCGGCGAAATCCTCATAGTCTTCGCGCACGGCGACCGGGCGGTGCAGGACGACCTGCAAACGGCCGCGGGCCTCATCGAGATTCAGCGGTTCGACCCTGTGCTTGAGACGCGCCAGAGCGCGGTCCAGCCGGATCTGCGTCTTGCCCTTGATCGGCGGCACGAACAGCGAAACCGCCTTCATTTCCTCAAGATCGCCGCTGCAATGCAGGACGATGTCGCAACCGGCGCGCAAGGCGGCGCGGGCCCGGCCCCCGGCGGGGCCTTTCAGCGCGCCCATGCCGATGTCGTCGGTCAGCAGCAGGCCATCGAACCCGATCTCTTCGCGGATGATCTTGATCACCTTTTTGGAGGTGGTCGCCGGGTTGCGGCGGTCGAGCGCGGTGTAGACGACGTGCGCCGTCATGGCGAGCGGCATGTCGGCATTGACGGCGAAGGGCAGGAAATCGACCTTGTCCAGTTCGTCGCGGCGCGCCTTCAAGACAGGCAGTTCATTGTGCGAGTCGACCGTGGCGCGGCCATGACCCGGCGCGTGCTTGATCACCGGCAGAACGCCGCCGGCCAGCAGGCCCTCGGCAGCGGCGCGACCCATCACAGCGACGCTCTCGGCGGTGACGCCATAGGCGCGGTCGCCGACCACGTCGTGCGTCCCGGCCTGCGGCACGTCGAGCACAGGCGCGCAATCCACATTGACGCCCAGCGCCTTGAGGTCGTGCGCCATCAGGCGCGCCCCGAGGCGGACATATTCGCGCTGCTCAAAAACGGAATTGGCCACGGCCTCATAGGCGGCGGCGGGCGGATAGGACGGCCAGTGCGGGCTCTTGAAGCGCTGCACGCGGCCGCCTTCCTGATCGACCAGGATCAGCACGTCCGGATGCCCGGCCGCGGCTTTCAGCGCATTGATCAGGGCGCGCACCTGCTCCGGCGTGTCGATATTGCGTTTGAACAGAATGAAGCCCAGCGGCTTTTTGGCGGCGAAAAAGACGTGTTCGGCGGCCGTCAGCTCCAGCCCTGCGCAGCCGTAGATGGCCGCTGATATTTTCGCTTTTTGTTTGATATTCAGCATGTTTTACCGGACTCTTACTTCACGAAACAGGTCTTGCCCGCCGATTTAAGCGCGTTGCAGAACTGCTGCGCCTTATCCTTGGAGGCAAAGCCGCTAAAGGAGGTTCTATAAAAAGTCGATCCGTCGCGGTCGACCTTTTCCACCACTTTTCTGGTGCCGCCGACGAACAGCCCATAGGACGAGGCCAGGGCCGCAAATTCCCGGTCGGCAATGGCCTGAGACGAGAAGGCGCCGATCTGCACCGAGGCGCCGCCCGAAGCAGCGGCGACGGGCTTGGGGTCCGTTTTCACTTCCGGGGCCTTGGCCGCTTCGGCAGGCTTGGCGACGACGGGGGCGGGGGCGGGTTGTTGTGCCGGAGCGACGGCGGGCGGGGCCGCGGGCGTGGTTTGGGCCGGAGGCAGGAGATTATCATTGGCGCTGCCCGCCGGTGCGGTCGCCGAAGCCGTCTCGCGCGCCTGCGGGGCCTCGGCGTCGTTGGCGAAGATCGGGGCGGTGCCTGACGTGTGGGCTTCCTGATTGACCGACGGGTCGAGCAGATCCTCGTCGCTCAGCGGCTTGGCCTCCTCGATATTACCGTCCTTATAGGCGGTGATGGGGTCGCCGACATCGCTGACCTTACGCGTGTTGAGGCCGGAATTATAGAACAGCACGACGGCCAGCAGCAGCACGACCAGCACGATGAAGGAGGCGATCAGGGTGATCGGCGTCTGGTCGCGCCTGGGCGCGGGACGGCGATGGCCATAGCTCAGATGGTCCTCGGTCGGAGGCGTATAGGTGCCGCGTTCGTTCTCTTCCACCATGACCTCAAAATCCTCTGAGCGATATGCCGAAAAGTGCCAAGATGCTTCTTTGGGGTTTTCGGCAATAATATCGCGACAAAACAAACATCCAACCGCCGGGCGAATCGTGCACAGCGAAGCACGCTATTTTGGCAGGCTTAAGTCCATAGGGAAAGGGAGCGCCGCTAAAAACCACACGGGCGGTTTTACCCACAGGTTTGTCGCGCACGCGATCTGTCAGCGGTTCTCATTTCGACGCGCGGCGCTTTTCCTGAACGATGATGCGATCCAGCGCCTGCAGGAAGCCGGAACGGTCGGCCGCCGAAAAAGCCCTGGGCCCGCCGGTGATTTCGCCCGTGGAGCGGATATGCTCCATAATCGCCCGCTGAGCCAGCGCCGCGCCGATCGAGTCCGGCGTGAAAGGGCGTCCGTTGGCCCCCAGAGCGTGCGCCTTTTTTTGGAGGCAACGGCCGGCCAGCGGAATGTCGTTGGTGATGACAATGTCGCCGGGCGCGACGGCCTCCACGATCCAGTCGTCAGCCACGTCGGGCCCGGCATCGACGACCATGCGGCGGATCAGGTCGGAGCGCGGAATCTGCATAAAGCTGTTGGACACGACGGTCGTGACGAGCCCGTAGCGCGCGGCGACCTTGTAGGTTTCTTCCCTGACCGGGCAGGCGTCGGCGTCGATATAGATGGCGATGGTCATGCCCTCTTTTAGGCGGAGCGGAACCGTTGGACCAGCGGGGTGCGACATTTTTTGCGCCCGCACCGGCGCGGGCGGATCGCATCCTTATGCCCGCGCGTTCATCCTCCCGGCCAGCAAACCGGAGAGATATATGAAATCGCGCGATTACGCCCTCCCCGCGGCTCTGGCGGCCCTTGCGGTCACAGGCCTTGCCGTTCAGACCGCCACCGCCATGCCGGTCGGCAACAGGAAGGTGCCCGAACCGGCCACGCCCGTCGAACTCACCCGTTATCTCGGCCTGTGGTACGAGATGGGGCGCTACGAAAACCGCTTCGAAAAGGGCTGCGATTTCGTCACCGCCGAATACAGTCTTGCCGACGACGGTCGGGTCAATGTCATCAACACCTGCGGCCGGCAGGCGGGCGAAGACGGCAAGGTGTCGAAGGGCAAGGCCAAGGTCTTGCCGGATAGCGGTAATGCCAAGCTCAAGGTGTCCTTCTTTGGCCCCTTCTATTTCGGCAATTATTGGGTGCTGGATCACGCGGAAGACTATAGCTGGTCGATCGTCGGCGAGCCGTCGGGCAAGTATTTGTGGATTTTGACGCGTCAGCCGACACCGGTGTTCAGGCTGCGTCAGGACCTGACGGCGCGCGCCCGTGAGCTGGGTTACGACACCGACCTTATCCGCTGGACAAAGCAGGATAGCACAACCCCCGCCGCCGAAGCCGACACCTCCGGTCCCTATGTCTGGCGTGCGGATTAAATACGCACAAACCGTCCGCGCTTAAAACTGAGCAGTAGATAACTATAGCGATAAATCGCCACACCTTGGATCCATGACGGGATACAAAAGGTAAAAAGGGCCGTCCTTAAGGGCGGCCCTTCCTCATCTCGCTTTGGGGTCGGCGGCCATTACCGCGTCCAGCGGGCAACCGTCTTGGCGCCGCGGTGAGTGGCCTTTCGGGCAGCGGCACCCAGATCGCGGCGGGTCCGGTTCAGCTTGTCTAAATCCACACGGTTATAGCTGGATCGCAGGTCGCGGAAATCCACTTCCGACAATCCGAGCTGATCACGAAGACGCCCGATGCGCGTCGCCGGCGTCTTCTCATACTGGCGATAGCTGGCATAGGCCACGGCAGCGCCCGCTGCGGCAGCCGCGACAAGGACATAACCGGCGACCTGCCACCAGTCGATCTTGCTCGCCGCTTCGGTCACATCATCAACGACGTCTTCGGCCCGGGTTTCCAGTTCGTCCGTCACGTCAGAACGGAAAGGTTCATCGACAGCTTTTCCCGCGCGCGACGTCGGGATTTGGGTAACGGCGTCCAGATTGTCCATTTTCGTCTCTCCGAAAGAATAGTCGCCCGCATTTTACTCACCCGCGCGTAAAGAGTATCCCGGCGCTTAAGGCGATGCAGATTAAGAAGCGATAAGAAGACGTCAGACTCCTGCGCCCTGGCTGTCATATGGGCGTTGATTTCTCACACCGCCGACCGACGCGCCGTTCTGGCCCGTCAGCATCCGGGAGACCGGCTGCGTCTGCTGCCAGAAACAGGTGTCAACGGCGCGCATCGTGAAGCGAAGGGCGGTCAAAGCACCGAACCGCCTCCACTGAGGTTTCAAACCTGTCGTCGAGACAGGCGTCGCACAGAATTTAAAACTTACATTTAAGCTTCGATAGTTACCGGCACCGGACAGGACGGGGAGATTGACAATGGATGGCCATACCTACCCGATAACGGGCGCAACGGTCTGCACACAACACAGCGAAACCATCTGCTCTCAACGTTACAGGGCGGTAAGGGCCGCCACCCTGTCGCTCGCCGCGCCGCTTTCGGCCGAAGACATGGTGGTGCAATCGATGCCGGACGCCAGTCCGGCCAAATGGCATCTGGGGCATACCACCTGGTTCTTCGAGACCTTCTTTCTCAAAGCCACGCCGGGCTATATCCCGTTCGATCCGCAATACGGTTATCTGTTCAATTCCTACTATGAAGCCATAGGGTCGCGCCAGCCCCGCGCCCAGAGAGGACTTCTGACCCGGCCTCCTCTGGCGGACGTGCTAACCTATCGACAGCATGTGGACACCCACATGCTGCGTCTGATCGAACAGGGCCTGAGTTGCGACGTGCGGGACCTCCTCGAACTGGGGCTGGCCCACGAAGAGCAGCATCAGGAATTGCTGCTGATGGACATACAGCATCTGTTCAGCCTCTCCCCCCTTGCGCCGGCCTACGACCCCGCTTTCAAACCGGATGCCCCCAAACCTGAGGCACCCGGAGCGCCTGGACGATACGTCTCGCGCCCCGGCGGTCTGGTGGAAATCGGCGCAGAGGCTGAGGGCTTTGCCTTCGACAATGAACGCCCGCGGCATAAGACCTGGCTGGAACCCCATGCGATCAGCGACCGGCTGGTGCGCAATGCAGACTGGCTCGCCTTCATGGCCGACGGCGGCTATTCGCGCCCCGAACTGTGGCTGTCCGACGGCTGGGCCACGGTTCAGGCGTCAGGCTGGACTGCACCCTTCTATTGGCGGCAGGCCGGCGAGGACTGGCAGATATTCGATCTGCGCGGCTTGCAGCCGCTGAACCCCGATGCGCCCGTCACGCACGTCAGCTTCTACGAGGCCGACGCCTTTGCGCGCTGGGCCGGCGGGCGACTACCGACGGAGGCCGAATGGGAAGCCGCCGCCCGCGACGGCGTTTTGCATCAGGTCGAGGACGTGGCGTGGCAATGGACGGCCAGCGCCTATCTCGCCTATCCGGGATTTCAGCCGGGTGCGGGCGCGGTCGGCGAATATAATGGCAAGTTCATGAGCGGTCAGATGGTTCTGCGGGGCGGCAGCGCCTTTACGCCGCAGGGACATTCACGCCCGACCTATCGCAATTTCTTCGCGCCGGATAAACGCTGGGTGCGGGCGGGTTTGCGTCTGGCGCGCGACGCTGGGTCGGCGACGATCAACCTTGATGACGGCTTCGCCGCCGATGTCGTGGCCGGCCTGTCGGCAAGGCCCAAATCGCTTTCGCCCAAATATTTCTACGACGCCGCCGGGTCCGACCTGTTCGAAGCCATTTGCCGGACGCCGGAATATTATCCGACGCGCACGGAAACCCGGTTGCTGAGCGACATTGCCGGCGAACTGGTGGCCGACTGGCCGAACGATACGGTTCTGGTCGAATTCGGCAGTGGCGCCAGCGATAAGACCCGGCTGTTACTGGACGCCTCCGCCCGCATCGCGACCTATGTTCCCATCGACATCAGCCCCGACGCCCTGAACGCCGCCGCGGCGCGACTGAAAACTGCCTACCCGGCCCTGTCGGTTCTGCCCGTCGTCGGCGATTTCACCCAGAATGTGCATCTGCCCGACGCCCTGAGAGATCAGCCGCGCATCGGCTTTTTCCCCGGCTCGACCATCGGCAATTTCACGCCGGACGAATCCCGGAGACTTTTACGCACGTTCCGCACCGTGCTGGGGGCCGATGCCCGGCTAATCGTTGGGGCCGACATGGTGAAGGACGAAGCGACGCTGCACGCCGCCTATGACGATACAGGAGGCGTCACGGCGGCCTTTAACAAAAACCTGTTGACGCGCATCAATCGGGAGCTTGGCGGTAATTTCGACCTCGATGCCTTCGATCATCTGGCCGTCTGGAACGCCGCGCAATCGCGCATCGAAATGCATCTGGTCAGCCGCCACGATCAGATCGTCACCGCCGCCGGACATCGTTTTGCCTTCAAGGCCTCCGAGCGGCTGCACACCGAAAATTCCCACAAGTTTACGCCTGAAAGCTTTGCCGCCCTGTGCGAAGGGGCAGGCTGGCAGGTGGCAAAATCATGGATCAGTCCCGACCCGGCCTTTGGCATATTCGTTCTGGCCTGACGCTCCCTGCACAAAAGAAGGGGGTACGCGTGGGCTACCCAAACGCCGCGACGCACCTTACCTAAGTCGTCATGGCCGTTAAAACCACACTCAACGCGACGAACCTCGAAATCCTCGGCGCCGAACGACTGGCGCAGTTATTGATCGACCTCAGCGCCGGCGACGCCAATGCCAAGCGTCGTCTGCGGATGGAACTGATCGGCCACGACAATCCGGCGCGGCTGGTGAGCGAGGTTCAGAAACGCATGGCGGCCATCGCCGCCGCCGAAACGACCATGGGATGGCGCACACTCAAAGGGTTTCGCGGCGATCTCAACAGCCTGCATGAACTGATCCTGCGCCAGATCGAGCCGTCAGCCCCGGCAGAGGCGCTGGATCTTTTGTGGGCGTTTCTGGGATTGTGCGATGGTGTCGTCGCACGCACCAATGACGCATCCGGCGAGATATTGACCCTATTCAGGGCCATTTCGGCTGATATTACACGGCTCGTTGCTACGCAGTCTCCGGCTCCGGCAACCCTGGTTGAGCGCGCGGTAGAGGCGCTTCTGGCCAATCATTACGGGCAGTCGGACGGACTGGTGTCCGGCCTAGCCGCACCGCTTGGCGAGTCCGGATTGAAGGCGCTCAGGGCGCAGTTTCTCGACGCGGCGAAATCGCCTGAAAAACGCGACGCGCCGCGCCCCCGACGGACGTCGCGCTGGAAACGTCGTCAGATACAGGCCACCCAACTGCATCGGCGGACGCGTCAGGACGTCGTGCACAGGACGCTGGAAGCGCTCGCCGATGCCGCAAACGACGTCGATGCCTTCATTGCCTTGCAGGGCGACGCCAAACAACCGGGCACGGCGTTCCGTATCGCCCAGCGCCTGCACGCCGCGGGCCGCTCCAGTGACGCCCTGACCGCACTGGACGCCGCACGCGGGCGCGGCCATGTGCAGGATATGGCGTGGGTGAATTTGCGCATCGAAGCCCTTGACGCCTCGGGCAAGACCGACGGAGCGCAGACCCTCCGGCTGCAGACCTTCCGTCAAACCCTCGATCCGCTTTATCTGCGCGCCTATCTCAAACGCCTGCCGGACTTCGAAGACGTCGAGGCGGAGGACGCCGAACTTGACGCGGTGATCGCTTCGGGAGACGCCACGACGGCCCTTTGGCTTCTCGTTCAGTGGCCGTCTCTCGATCGCGCCGCACGTCTGGCCGGCGCCCGGGCGAAAGAGGTGGACGGTGAAGACCGTGACCGCGTCGCGCCTGCCGCCGATCGCCTTGCGCCGCGCTATCCGCTGGAAGCCAGCCTGCTCTACAGGCGCATGGTCGAAGCCATATTGATATCGGCGCTCACTGTCTATTACGGCGAAGGCGCGGCCCATGTCTGGGAAGCCGAGCGTCTGGATACACGGATATCCGACTATGCAGAGGTGGAACCTCATGACCTGTGGATCAGCCGACTGCGCGACACCTACCGCCACAGGCGCGACTTCTGGCAACGCGTCGACGGTTGACGCGCGCAGGGGAAGCCCGACGGCGATAACGGCCTCGATGCCGATCTGGCTGCGACCGCTCTGCCAACCGAAGAAAGTTGAGGCTTTTCAGCGCGTCGCACGCGTATAGTGCGAAAAGAAGTCGAGCATGGCGTCGTTATCGGCCACCCAACTGTGCCCTCCGCCCACCGTAATGCGCCCCGCTACGACGGCATCGCCCGCACAGTCGGCATAGCGTTCTTCATAAACCGTCGCAGACACCCACTGCGTCGTGGGCGCGGCCCGACAGGCGTTCAAAGCGGCCCATCTCTGTTCGGCGGCGTGCATGGTGTATTGCCAGTATCCGGCGCCTCCGCCCTGAATCGGATTGGTCGTATCCTTGTCGCCGGCAAAGGCGAGCACGGGCATCGGCAGATCGGGCTGGCACGTATGCGTATCCGGACGTTGCGGATCGTCCCTGCGCGGATTGCCCGCCCGCAACCCTACGACCGGTGCGATCACGGCAAAACGCTCAGGCGATACGCAGCCCCCCTTATCGCCTTTGTGCGGGCTGAGTGCTTTTTTATCCGCCGCAACAAGCCGCGCAGTGCGGTTTTACGGAACACAGACCTAATGTTGCCTGTTCATTGGAGGTCTATCATGGCCCTGCGTCCCTACTGGAGCGGCAATCTGCGGCTGTCGCTCGTCACCCTGCCCGTCAATGTCTATTCTGCGCTTAATCGCTCGCGCCAGATTCCACTGAAGGAAATCTACCGCAAGACCGGCGAACGCGTGCACCGCCTCAACGTGACCGAGGACGGCACCGAGGTCGAGCGCGACGAGATCATCAAAGGTTATGAGGTCGAAAAGGGCGAATACGTCCTGATCGAGCCGGACGAGATCAAGGATCTGAAAATCCCTTCCTCCAAGACGCTCGACATCGTGCAGTTCGTGCCGGCTGAAGAGATCGACGACCTCTATTTCGACACGCCCTATTTCGTCGCGCCGCAGAAAAATTCCGACGAGCAGACCTTCGCCGTCATACGTGACGCCCTGAGGCAATCGAAGACCACGGGCGTGGGGCAACTGGCCATCGCCGGTCGTGAACGACTTTGCACCCTCAGACCTTGCGGATCGGGCCTGATCCTCCAGACCCTGCGTTACGAGGACGAACTGCGCGACTCAGACCCCTACTTCGAGGATATTACCAAGAAGGCTGCGGCATCGGAGGAACTCGATCTGGCCCGCGAACTGATCAAACGCAAGACGGCCAAATTCGATCCCGGCCGTTTCCACGACCATTACCGCGAGGCCTTGCAGGAACTGATCGAAGCCAAGATCGAGAATCGCGAGCCGATGGCGGTGGAAGAGGAGCGCCCCACCGCCAAGGTCATCAATTTGATGGACGCCCTGCGCAAGAGCCTGAAAGATCCGGAACCCGCGCCGCCCAAAGACGATAAGAAAAAAACGGCTGCGTCCCGTAAAAAAACCTCTGCGAAGAAGGCCCCGACCCGCAAAAGCGCCAGCCAGTCTGCCGCTCGCAAAAAGGCGAGCTAGATGGGACTCGAACTTTACAACCAGAAACGCGACTTCGCCAAAACCGCCGAACCGCAGGGCAAGGTGGCGCACAAGGGCGGCAACCGCTTCCTGATCCAGAAACACGCCGCCACGCGACTGCACTACGACTTCCGGCTGGAGCTGGACGGCGTGCTGAAATCCTGGGCGGTGACGCGCGGCCCCAGCCTCAACCCGGAGGACAAGCGGCTGGCGGTCGAGGTCGAGGATCATCCGGTCTCCTACGGCGGTTTCGAGGGCACCATCCCCAAGGGCCAGTACGGCGGCGGCACGGTGATGATGTGGGACCAAGGCACTTGGGAGCCACTGGAGGACCCGCATAAGGGCTTGAAAGACGGCAATCTCAAATTCCGTCTGTTCGGTGAGCGTCTTGGCGGCGAATGGGCATTGGTGCGCATGAAGCCGCGTCCGCAGGATCGAGGACGCCACAACTGGCTGCTTATCAAGCATCACGATGAGGCCGCCCGCGACGACGATGCCGAGGCGTGGCTCGATGAAAACGCCGTCAGCATCACCACCGGACGCAGCATGGACGAGATCGCCGCCAATACGCACAGCGTATGGAACTCGCGTCCGAAAGATAAGCCGGAGACGAAGCGGAAGAAGGCAAAATCAACACTTGATTTCATAGAGCCCGAACTGGCGACCCTGGCCGTAACCCTCCCCAAGGGCGGGAACTGGGTGCATGAAATCAAGTTCGACGGCTATCGCGCCCTGGCCCTGATCGAGGATGGCGGGGTGCGGCTGTTGACCCGCACCGGACTCGACTGGACGCATCGGTTTCGTCCTCTGCCTGAATGTCTGGCCGACATGCCGGTAAAGAGCGCCATACTCGACGGTGAGATCGTCACGGTGGATGAAAAGACGGGTCGCGCCGATTTCAAGACCCTTCAGGCGACTCTGTCCGGCGAAGCTGATGCGCCGCTGCAATATTACGCCTTCGACCTGTTGCATCTCGACGGTAAGGATCTGCGTGCCCTACCCCTGATCGAGCGCAAAACCAGACTGGAAAAGCTGTTCAAAGGCAATGATTTCGGCGGACGGGTTCACTATAGCGCGCATTTCACCAGGGACGCCGAAGACCTCAGGGATCGCCTGTGCGCCCTTGATCAGGAAGGCCTGATCTGCAAGCGCGCCGACGCCCCCTATCGTTCCGGACGCAACCGCATGTGGCTCAAGGTCAAGTGCCACAAGCGGCAGGAATTCGTCATCGGCGGCTTCACCCTGCCCAAAAGCGGCAGTAAGGGCATAGGCGCGCTCCTGATCGGCTATTATCAGGACGGCGAACTGACCTATGCCGGCAAGGTCGGCACTGGCTTCACCCACGACAGCGCCCTCGATCTGCGTCGGCGACTGGACCTGATCTCAGAAAAAGCCAATCCGTTCAGTGATATTCCGGCGGAATTTAAACGTGGCGCGCACTGGGTCCAGCCCAGACTGGTCGCCGAGGTGCAGTTCGGCGAATGGACCTCGGACGGACGATTGCGGCACCCCTCGTTTCAGGGCCTGCGCGAAGACAAGCCGGCAGAGGATATCCACCGCGATACCGCCATCAGTCGGGCCGAAGTGCGTAAGACCGAGACGGCGCCGATAAGGGAAAAGCCAGAACGCCGCCCTGCGACGTCCCGGAAAGCCGTCAAGGCGGAGGTTGGCGGTGTTGCGATTTCCTCGCCCGACCGCGTGGTCTTTCCCGGCACGGACAGCACCAAGAAAGACGTCGCAGAATACTACCTGTCCATCGCCGACCATATCCTGCCGCACATCGCCGGTCGGCCGATTTCGATGATCCGGTGCCCGGAAGGCATAGGCGGTCAATGCTTTTTTCAGCGCCATCTGAGCCGCGCCGACATTCCGCACGTCAAGGACACCGGCATCCGGGTGAAGGGCAAGGAAGACGACTATGTGATGATCGAGGACGAAAAGGGCCTGATCAACCTGACCCAGTGGGGCGTGATGGAAATCCACCCGTGGGGCTGTATGGCGGCTGATCCCGACCGTCCCGATCGGATGATCTTCGACCTCGACCCCGACCCGGAAGCGAAATGGGCCGATGTCATCGCCGGGGCCGCTGAGGTCCGCGAACGCATGGCCGAGTTCGATCTTCAGAGCTTTCTCAAAACAACCGGCGGCAAGGGCCTCCACGTGGTCATCCCGATCCGGCCCGAACACGACTGGGACGCGATAAAGGCCTTCACCCGCGCCATTGCCGAGTCCATGGCACACGACAGCCCTGACCGTTTCGTTGCCCAAGCCTCGAAGGCCAAGCGCAAGGGCCGCATCTTTGTCGACTATCTACGCAACGACCACACGGCGACGGCGGTGGCGCCTTACGCCCTGCGCGCACGGCCCGGCGCGCCCGCAGCGATGCCGATCCCGTGGGACGAATTGACACTCAAGCTCGACCCCGCGCGATACACACTGGAGAATGCGCCACTGCATCTCAGTAAACGCCAAACCGATCCGTGGGCGGATATGCTGGTCGTTCGTCAGGCCCTGTCCTCGCGTTTTCTCAAAGCACTGGACATCCTGTAATATTGTTCAGAGGCCGCCCTCCCCGTGGCGTCATTCGAGCTTGATAAGGATAAGAAACAGACGAGCAAATTGACTTGCGAAGGCCATAAAAGATACCCGGCAGCCCTGTACATCCGGACATCCTTGAATCTTCGTCTATGGCGACCCGTCTGTCGGAGACCGGTTATCCCGTCAGGAAAAGAACAACCCGCCATTGAGATCGAGGCACACGCCGGTCAGGAATCCGGCCTCCTGGGACAGCAGGTAGTGCGCCACATCGCCCACATCGTCCGGCGAGCCTTCGCGGCGCAGCGGCGTGCCGGAAACGACCTTCGCCCGGCCTTCCAGCGTCGAGAAGGTATCGTGGAACGAGGTGCCGATCAGGCCGGGGCAAAGCGCATTGACGCGGATACCCTTGGGCCCCAGTTCCTTGGCCATGCCGCGCGTGAAGGCCATCACCGCCGCCTTGGAGGCGGCGTAGGCGCTGGCGCCGGGTCCGCCGCCGTCGCGTCCGGCCAGAGACGACAGGTTGACGATGGCCGAACCCGCCGGCATGTGCGGCACGACCGCCTTGGTGGCGAGAAAGGTCGAGGAGACGTTCAGGCGCATGACGTATTCGAAGAACTCAAGGTCCATCAGGTCGATGGTCTTGCGCGCCACCATGCCGCCCGCGACATTGACGAGGCCGTGAATCTCATCGCCGAAGGCTTCACGGGTCTGATCGATCAGGCGTTCTACCGCCGCGGCATCCGTGACGTCGGCCTTGACGGTGATGGCCTGCGCCCCCAGCGCCCTGGCGGCCTGAAGCGTCTCGGCGGCGGTTTCCTCGTTGGCGTTATAATTGATCGCCACCTTTGCGCCGGCTCGGGCGAGCCTGAGCGAAACGGAACGGCCGATGTCGCGCGCCCCGCCGGTGACGATGATGACCTTGTCTTTCAATGACATATGGAAAACCTTACTGTGTTATGACTGACGCCCTGCCAGACGGTGCACGCGACCGCCGAGAAGGAGCAGGGAGAGGATGGACAGCGGCACCAGCAGGCCCGCCATGAGGAAAACCGGCGCGAAGGACACCTGGGTGGCCATGGGCACGATCCAGGTGGTGATCAGCACGCCGAGATTGGCCGCCGTGCCGCCAAGGCCCGACAGGGAGCCTACCGACTTGCCCGAGAAGTAGTCGCCGGGCAGGGTCTGGATATTGCCGATGGCGATCTGGAAGCCGAACAGCACGACCGCGATCAGCAGCACGGCCATCAACGGCGTGGCGGCGTTCATGCACAGGAACAGGGCCGGCATCATGACGACGCAGCCGAGGAGGATGACGCCCTTGCGCGCCTTGCCCACGCTGACGCCGCGTCGGATCAGGAAGCCCGACAGCGCGCCGCCGAACAGGCTGCCTATGGCGGCCCCGACGAACGGCACCCAGGCGAACAGTCCGATCTGTTTGATATCGAAGCCGAAGGTTTCGGCCAGATAGATGGGCAGCCACGATACGAACAGCCACCAGATCGGATCGAGGAAGAAGCGCGACAGGATGACGCTCCAGCTCTCCTTGTGACTCAGCAACTGCCGGATGTTGGGTGCGTATTCGGCCTGCGGCGCTGGAGCATCCTTGCTGACGCGGTTATTGAGGATGTAGTCGCGTTCTTCCTCACTCAGCCAGGGGTGCTTTTCCGGATCGGCGCGGTAAACGAGCAGCCACGGAATGATCCAGACGAAGCCCAGTACGCCGATCAGCAAAAAGACCATCTTCCAGCCGATGAGCAGGAACAGGAAGGCGATCAGAGGGGCGGCGATGATGGCGCCGACCGAGGCCCCGGCATTGAAGATGCCCTGCGCAAAGGCCCGCTCCGTAGCCGGGAACCACAGGGCATTGGCCTTGGCTGCGCCGGGCCAGGCCCCGGCTTCGGACAGGCCCAGCGTCGCGCGCAGGATGCCGAAGGTCAGAAGCGTGCGCGCGAAGGCGTGCCCGGCGATGGACAGCGACCAGACAAGGATGGCCAGTGTGAACCCGGCCCGCGTACCGACCGCGTCCAGTATCTTGCCGAACAGGGATTGCCCGAACGCGTAGGACAGGGTGAAGCAGGTCAGAAGCAGGGCATAGTCGTCCTTGCTGAGGCCCAGTTCCCTGGAGATTTCCGGCCACATGACGGCCATGGCGTTGCGGTCGATATAGTTGATGACCGTGGCGATGGCGATCAGGCCGATGATGAACCAGCGGAGCCCTTTAAGTTTCATGTCCACCTCCCCTTACGCCGTCAGACCGAAAGCGCCGGTCCAGCGATAGGCCCGTCCATCAACGTTGACGGTGCCGCTTGAGCCGTCCCAGTTGACGCCGATGGCCAGCGTCTTGCCGCCTTTCAGGGTCACCACGATCAGATCGTTCGCCCCCTCCTGATGCAGGCGCACGCCGCTGACCGCCGGGGCGATGTCGCGCACGGACTCCTCCGCCGGATTGTAGTCGCCATAGGCCTCCAGCACCGAGACGCTGTTAAAATCGCGCACACCGTCCGCGCGCAGGATCACCGCGCGTTCGGGCCGCAGATTGTCGTCCGGATCATTGGCCCCCAGTTCGGTCAGAAACGCCTTCGACACGCCAGGCGCATCGTAATTCAGACTGTAGAAGCGGTCGCGGTTGAACCACGACAGACGCTGCGGCCCGGCCGGCACCGCCGTCTCGGCCTTAAGCCACAGGTGCTGATAGCCATTCTTCGCGCCCAGCGGCGCAAGGGCCCGGGTATTGGCCTTGAACCTGGTCGATGAATCGAGAAAAACACCGCGATAGTGCAGCGGCAGGTCGTAACGATGCGCCGCCTGACCGCGCGCGCGGAACAGATCGATGACCACGGGCCGCCCCAGTTCCGGGCGCTCGACCACCATCACAGCGCGCCACACGGTCACGTCGCCATAGGCCTTATCCAGACGTGCCGAAGCCAACTGGATGCCGTCCTTTGCCGTGAAACCGAGAAACGCCGTCGGTTGCGGCTGGGCGATATCGACATCGGCGGCGAACTGGCTCGTCTCGTCGACCACCAGCGTGTTGTGGGCGATGGACTGCTTGGCCCAGGTTTCGTTTTCGGCGAGATAGCGCCCGCCCTTTTTGGCCTCGACATTGAGATAGCGCGCTGCGCCGTAGTCGGTGACGACCTCGCGCCCGGCGTCGTAAAAGATGTAGCTCAGGCGATCGAAATGGCCGTGCCCCATGCCCTGCGCCGTCGCCTTGAACACCAGCGCCTGCGCCCGCGCGCCCTTGCCGGCGCGGATTACCGCGACCGCGCCTTCGTCGCCTTTTGCACCGTCGCGGAAGGCCTGAGACCTGTAGGCAAAGGGCTTCGACTTGCCCGCGGCGATGTCGGCAGCCACCTTCGCCCCTTCGCGGGTAAAGGCGACCGTCCCCTGAGCGGTCGATACCGACAGCAGTTGCGGGTCGTTGTTACGCGCATAGACGATGGCCAGCGCCTGAATCAGTTCCGGAGAATCGATGCCCTTTTCGACGATGGCGTCGTTGAGCGGGAAGAATTTGCCGTCGTAGGACAGGTCGATCAGGGCATAGACCGCCTTGACCAGCATACCGTCGCGATAGTCGAAAATCTTGCGCGCCGGATCGTAGCGCTCGATATAACCGGCAAAGACCTCAAAGGGTTGCAAGGCGTAGCGCTGATAATAGGGGCCTTCGGTATAGTAGCCGTCCGGCGAGAACAGCTCATCGAGCTGACGCAGGAAGCCCGTCTTGCCGTCGCCTTTCAGGCCCAGTAACGCGGCCTTGACATAGGCAGGCTCACCGATGACGTAGCCGGCCATGCCGACCCCGGCGACGGCCCAGGTGGCGTGATTATGGATACGCTCGAAGGTCTTGGCCGAATCGACCATCGAGAATTGGCACATAGGGCGGAAGACCGTGTCTTCGATGCGTTTGCGTTCGGCGGCGGTCAGCGCGCCGCGCACCTCGGCATAGCCTTGTATCGCTTCGACCAGCCACACGGCGTCGTTCAGCGATTGCCAGAACAGCTTGCCCTTTTGCGGCGCGGCCTCGACCGGGTGCGGCGGCAGGGTCGGATAGAGGTTACCATAGGCAAACAGCACATCGCGGACCAGATCGGCGTAGGGCCGCTCGCCTGTGAAGGCATAGAGCATCCCGGCTTCGCGGATCAGCCGGTAATTGTCCTTGTGCCGCTCATGCGTATAGCCGCCGCCGGCGTCTTTCGGCACCGGCACATCGGGGCGCTGTTTCAGATAGGGGGCGACCGAACGGCGCGCCTTATCGAGCGTCTGTTTGAACAGGGGCGCGTTTACGCCGGCGGGAGCGGTCTTTTTCGTCTGGGCGGAAGCGGCGGAGGCCAGTCCCAGCCCGACCAGTCCGCCCCCCAGCAACCTTCGGGAAATCTGCATGCGTTTCGCTCCGTTTGTTTTATTTTTGTGTGATGTAGTCGAAATGGCGCGCGGCATCACCAGCGGTCACCACCTGCCCGTCGAGCAGGATGCGCGGCGCACCGGCTTCGCGGATCAGGGTCACCGCGCCGCTGTTGTCGAACGTGTTCTGGCTGAGGGTCAGGGCCGTCGCGCCGTGCAGGTGCGCCGGCGTGGCGACGCGCGCGAACCGGTTGCCTTCCAGCGTCACGCGGGGTCCGAAGGTGCTCTCGTCCCGACCGCCGCGCACGATGTTAAATACCGGTTTTGAAGCCGGGCCGTCGAAGCCGGTGAACTGCGACCCGCGCACCGTCACCGTCTCCACCGCATAGGCCCCCGTCAGCGCGCCGTCACCGCCCAGATCGATCACCGGCGCGCTCAGGCCTGTGAACCGGGAGTCCGTAATGTCGATGGACGCCAGAAACGCCCCGCCTGCCGCCGTAACCACGGGGCCGCCGCCTTCAACCGTCACCCGCGTCAGGGCCAGGCGGTAATTGTGACCGCTGTCGGAGGGGTCGACACGGATCAGGGGCGCGGCTCCGGTCAGGGACACGTCGTCAAGCGTCAGATCGCCCCCGCCGTTGAGGACGAAAGGCCCGGAAAGCGTTGCCGGGCCGCGCACGGTCAGGGGCGCGCGCACGGTCAGTATATCCGTCTCGTAACGGCCGGGCGCGAGGGTAAGCACATCGCCGGGTTGCGCCTGCTCGACCGCGACCGCCAGCGCTGCGCCCGAGGCCACCTGAACCGTGCGCCGGGCGGTTTTCACCTCCGGATCGGGCTTGGGATACCAGGCGACGCCCGTTTCCTCACGGCGCACGATCTTCAGATCGCGCGGCGCGCCGACACCTGCCGGGGCTTCTATGTGCGGCGGCGTCAGGCCGCCGGACTTCGCCCGCACCTTGCTCACGGCAAAACCCGGCAGGTCGATCCTGTCGCCCGCCACATTGCCTCTGAACTCTATGCCCGACAGGTCCGACAACGCCTCGACGCTCAGCGCGCCGACGATCAGATTGTCGCGGAAGCGGCTGCCGATGGGCGGCAAGGTGCGCTCGGCATCGGCCCCGCCCCCGAACAATAACGCGCTCACGCCGACAAAGGTGTTGTGATGAATGTCGGCGTTTTTGACCTGATGGTAGCGGTTGAGCACCGAATTGGGCACGCCGTTCATCATCGTGAAGGCGCTGGCGAAACCCGTACCTTTCAGGCCGACAAAGACGTTGTGACGCACGGTCTGATCGGCGTTGATGACGCGCACGCCGCCGGTATTGGCTTCGCCACCGCCGATAAACAGATTGCCCTCGACCAGATTGCCGTTGCCGTGGCGCAGCGTCACCGTCCCCTGCGACCGGTGGAACACGTTGCCGCGAATGACATTACCGCCGGATTTGACCGAGATGATCTCGACCTCGCCCGAACACCCCTCGAAAACATTGGCCTCCACGACAGTCAGCGACTCCGACAGCGAGTTATGGCTGGTGCCGATGCGGATCGTCTCGCCGCCATTGGCCCCCAAAGGCGGGCGCGGGCCGAAATAGTTGTGGTCGATATGGTGGCGGTTCGGGCGGCTGTCTTCACCCTCGATACGCACGGCCAGTGTCACGCCCGGCGTGATCTTGCCCTCGACATGGTTGTGATCGAAGCGGTTGTCGCGTCCGAACAGGGCGACCCAGATATCGTTCTCGGCGCCGTGCGTACGCGGCTTGTTGAAGCGGTCGATGACGGTTTGGCTCACGCGCGAGTGGTTGGCCACGCGCTTGTCGCTGCGAAACGCGATCACCTCGTCGTGCGGCGAAGCCCCGTCGCGAAAAACCAACCCTGAGACGGTCAGATAGTCGCCGCCCAGCCGCAGGGCCGAACGCCCGCTGAGAATCACCTGCCCCGGCGTCTCGGCGCGCACCGTAATCGGAGCCGACGCCGTCCCCTGTCCTTCGACGTTCAGGTCGAAATCGCGCCAAACGCCGTTTTTCAGCACTATCGTATCGCCCGCGCGCAGACTCACCGCCGCCGCGGCATATTCCGCCGGCGTGGCGACGAAGACGGTGCGCGCCTCGGCAAGAGCCGCATACGGCGCGACCAGTGCCGCCGCGACGAGAAGATGAAACGCCAGACGGCCCAACCCGTCCTCCCCTTATGACTGGGCCATACGACCCTTATGCGCACACCATGTCAGCGCGGACCAATTTGTCAACCCATATGAAGACCAATTTTTGCAGAATGGGTTGTCCAGTTTCCACAGTGCGGACCAGAGACTACCGCGACCCTACGAGATAATCCGGCAAATGCCGGTCCCAGGCCTTAAAATCCGCCCTTACAGGCGATTTTACAGGTCTTACAGCCCATCCGCGCACAAGTGGACAATCGCTTGGTAAATTTTCCCAGACCAGTCGATTGACATTCTCGCGTATATGGGTCAACCATACGCCAGACCGATAAATATACCAATCCGGCAGGCCATCGACCGGATGAACGGCATGACACAGGAAACACCCATGAACAGATCCTTCCGGCGCACCCCGCTGCGCGCCGCCCTGAGCGGCACCACCGCCATATTGTTCGCCCTCGCCTTTATGCCCGCCTCCGCTCAGGAAGACGCGCCCGCCGCCCCGGCTGACGATATCCAGACCGTCGTCGTGACCGGCTATCGCGCCTCGCTGCAAAGCGCGCTGAACACCAAGCGCAATGCCGATGTAATGATCGACGCCATCAATGCCGAAGACATTGCCGACTTCCCGGACGCCAACCTCGCCGAATCGCTGCAACGTATTCCCGGCATCTCGATCGATCGCGACAACGGCGAAGGCCGCACCATCACCGTGCGCGGCCTGGGCGGCGACTTCACCCGCGTGCGCATCAACAATCTCGAAGCCCTGTCGACGGCGGGCACCAACGACACCAATTCGACCGCGATGAACACCACGCGGACCTTCGATTTCAACGTATTCGCCTCGGAGTTGTTCAACAGCCTCAAGGTGCGCAAAACCGCCTCGGCCGAAACCGACGAAGGCTCGCTGGGCGCGACCGTGGACCTGCAAACCGGTCGCCCCTTCGATTACAAGCGCGACCGCTACGCCTTCGCCATCGAGAACGCTTATTACGACAATGGCGGTTTCAACAATCCGCGCGTCACCGGTCTGTTCTCGAAACGCTGGGCCGGCGGCAAGCTGGGCTTCCTCGCCTCGGTCGCCTATTCGGAAAAGGACTCCGAAAACGATCAGTATCGCCGTCAGATCGTCACCGGCGAATATGTTTACCGCTCGGCGACGTGGGCGACGCTGGAAAACCCGCGCCGGGCGGGCTTCTCGGCCCCGACCGGCACCGTCTTCACCAATGGCAGCCTGAACGCCAACGGCACGACCTCAACCACCGTGCCTATCACCAATGCGGCCTATCTGGCGGCCATCACCGGTTCGGACCCGGCGGCCTACGCCCTCCTGCATCCGTCGCTCGACGGTTCTCAGGTCATCTTCCCGGCATTGGCCGGACCTGAACAGCAGGATCTGCATCAGGAGCGTCTGGGCATCACCTCGTCGTTTCAGGCGCAGATTTCGCCGAAGACCCGCGCCACGGTGGACGTGCTCTATTCCAGACAGAACAGCACCTCGACGCTGAACCAGTTGCTGCCCTTCGGTCTGAACCGCAACAACACCAACGCCACCTATGCCCGCGCCACGGCGGCAACGGCCCTGTCGTCCAAACGCGGCCTGTATCCCGGCACCTGCACGGCCACGGCGGGCAGCGCCTTCGCTTCGCCCATCGACTGCGGTCAGACCCTGTACGGCACGACTTTGGTGGCGGGAACGAACTTTTCGTACAACCCCAACAATCTCGACGTCTACGACTACTACAACTGGTCCGGTTCAAAGGGGTACGTCGCCTCGGCGGACGGCCTGGCCATCCGCGACAAGCAGATCGGTCGCCCGGCCACCGACGTGCTGGCGGCCAATGTCACCAATGGCGTCGCCGACTATCTGCAACTGCGCAATGTCGACTGGTCGGCCCGCGCCGATCAGGGCAGCTACGAGACCACTTTCCAGCAGATCTCGTTCAATCTGACGCACGAATTCACCGACAAGCTGAAGGGCGACTTCACCTACGGCGCCTCGCGCTCCAGACTGGATTCGACGGGTAAGATGGCCGAATGGGGTCTCTACGATCAGCAGGCCACCTTCACCTATGACGAGCGCGGCGGCGGCGACATGCCGCTGTTCGACGCCGGCTTCAACGCCGCCGACCCGACGCAATGGACCATCCTCAAGGGCGTGTCCTTCCTGCGCCACCACAAGAAGTTCGTCGATAACCGCTACAATTCGTGGAAGGCCGATTTTACCTACGCCTTCGACGATCACCTGACCTTCAAATTCGGTGGGACGGGCCGCGACTACCGCTTCTCGACTGCCTCCTATGAGCGTCAGAACGTCCAGATCAATCCGACCGAAAAAGAAGCCGGCGTCACCATCGAGAGCCTCGGCAAGGTCATCAATTTCGGTCAGGGGCTCGACGTCCCGGCGGGCTCGACGACCGCGTGGTTCGGTCCGGATATCGACAAGTTCGACGCCCTGTTCGGCTTTACCTGCAACTGCATCAACAAGTGGGGCGACTGGCGGCTGACCCAGTTCCGCCAGCAGGGCCGCGAAACCTTCAGCGTACGCGAAAAGACCGGCGGGGCCTATGCGCAGGTCAATTTCAACTATGATTTCTTCGACGGCTGGAACGCCTTCGGTAATCTGGGCGTGCGCTACGCCACGACCGATGTCGAATCGGTGGGCCGTTCGGACAGCGGTCGTCCCGTCGTCGGCAACAATGCCTATTCGGACACCCTGCCCTCGTTCAACATCGCCATCCGCCCGCGCGACGACCTCTATATCCGCTTCGGTGCGGCCAAGACCATGTCGCGTCCGACGCTTCAGCAACTGGCGCCGACCATCACCCAGATGAGCATCCCCGCCGGCGAAACCACGGGCGCCACCCTGACCGTCGGCAATCCGAAACTGTCGCCGTTCCGCGCCGACAATCTCGATCTGGCCGTGGAATGGTACTATGCCAGAGGCGGTCTGATTTCGGCGGCCCTGTTCAAGAAGACCATCAACTCCTACCCGCAGACCGTGCGCTTCTCCGCGCCGTTCTCGCAATTCTTCAGCCCGGAAAGCCTGGCCTCGCTGCTGGCCCTCTACGACTCCACCGGCGACCAGCGCGCCGACTATATCCGCGGCGATTACGACGTCACCGCGCGTCAGTTCCGCGACGCGCCGGGCGGCGAGTTGAAGGGCATCGAGATCAACTATCAGCAGGCCTTCACCTTCCTGCCCGGTCTGCTGAAAAATACCGGCATCCAGCTCAACGCCACCCATATCGACTCGGAACTGACCTATATCCTCGATCCGGGCTCGGACACGACGCCGCAGGTTCTGGGCAAGGGGCCGTGGCTGGGCGCGTCGCCCAATGCGGTCAACCTGACCTTCTATTACGAAGACGAGAAGATCAATACGCGCGTGTCGCTCGCGCAGCGCGACGGCTACTACACCACCTATCCCGTCGTCGCCGGCTCCTGTGCGCCCGGCGTGATCAATGGCGTGGCCTGCGACACGCCGCTGATCAACGATTTCGGCGGCTCGGAAGAGACGCTGAACGTCGATTTCGCCTTCAGCTATAGCGTCTCCAAACGCCTGTCGATCTCGGTCGAAGGCCTCAACCTGACCAACCAGACGACCAACCGCTACTACTATTCGGACCAGCCGGTCACCGCACTGTACGGCTCGACGGGCCGTCAGTTCACGGTGGGCCTCCGGTACCGCATGTAACCGCTTTCCCGCCAGTGGCTGACCCTTTGGCTTTGGCCATAGGGACAGCGCTGGCGGACCACCTTCCCAAGGGGTGGGAATATGTGTAGTTTTACAGCGTCCGCGATCCTTATTTTCAGATTCGGACACCGAGGAGTCGAACGAACCCCATGACGGACCGCCGTTATCAGCATATCGCGAAACAGATCATCGGCCTGATCGAGTCCGGCGAGTTTCCGCCCGGCAGCCGCCTGCCCGGCGAGCGCGAACTGGCGGAACGTCTCGGCGTGTCGCGCGTCACCATCCGCGAGGCCGAAATCGCGCTGGAGGCTCAGGGCTATATCGTCATCAAGACCGGATCGGGCGTCTATGTTCAGGCGCGCCCGGCCCCGGAAATGATCTTCTCGGCCGACGTCAACGCCTTCGAACTGACCACTTCGCGCGCGGTCATCGAAAGCGAAGCGGCGGCGCTGGCGGCGCTCCACATCACGCCGCAGGCTCTGGTGGCTCTGGAGGAGACCGTCCGCGTCATGGAACGTAACGACGCCGAAGCCGAGGCGGCGGACGAAGAGTTCCACACCATCATCGCCCAGAATACGGGCAGCCCGATCATCGAGCACTTCGTGCGCACCCTCTGGCGCATCCGCAACGAGGCGCCTCAGGTGGCCCACGTCTACGGCAATGTGTGCAAGGGCGGCTTTGAGGACCGGGTGCAGGAGCACATGGCCGTGCTGGAGGCCATCCGCAACCGCGACCCAAATGCCGCACGCAGCGCCATGCGCGAACATTTCAGCCGCCTGTTCGAAGCCATGCTGGCGGCGGAAGAAAAGGAAGCGCTGGCCGAACTGCGCAAGAAGACGCTGGAGCACCGCGACCGCTTCAAGCTGTCGACCCAGCACAGCGCCGCCTAGATTTGTTTTTGTCGCGATATCAGTGCCGAAACGAAGTTCGACGTCAAAACCACTAACACGTTTCGGCATATCGCTCCAGTCAGCGTAACCTAACCCCCCCCCCCGAAACTTCCCCAAGGGTCGATCGCGCATCCCTGCGCGGTTCGCAGCGCCCTGCGCCTGTACCGCGACCGGCACAGCCCGCGGGGTCTTTTTCGGTTCGCTTTACTTCTTCTCACACCCCTTCAAGATGGGAGTCAGACCATGCGTAAGCCCCTGTTCATTGCCCTCGCCCTGCTGGCCGGTCCGGTCATGGCGCAGGATACGCCGGACGCCGCCGAGGCCAGGGCGCCCATCGCCACCGCCTATCCCAATATCGTCTATACGCACGATCAGATGGTCGATGTCTTCGTCAATCCCAACGCCACGGCGGCCAAGCCCGCCCCGGTACTGGTCTATTTCCACGGCGGAGCCTGGGCGCGCGGTGAACGTCCCAAAGCGGCGTCGAGCTTCGGCACCTTCATCCGCATGGGCTTTTCGGTCGTCAGCGTCGATTACCGCCTGACGGCACAGGCCACCGCGCCGGCCGCCGTCTCCGACGCCCTGTGCGCCCTGTCGTGGACCAAGGCCCATGCCGAAAAGTACCATTTCGACGCCTCACGCATCGTCGCCTACGGCACCTCGGCGGGCGGGCATCTGGCGCTGATGGCCGGGATGCTGCCGCAGAACACCGACATTGCCGACGCCAAATGCGGTCCGCTGCCCAGGGTCGCGGCCATACTCGACTATTACGGCCCGACCGACCTCGTGCCCGGCGTCACTGCACCCAAGCCGTGGGCGTCTCTGGTCAACTGGATCGGGCCGGTGAATGACCCGGCGGCGGTGGCGAAAGCCATGTCGCCCGTGACCTATGTGCGCAAGGACCTGCCGCCCATCTTCATCGTCCACGGCACGGACGATCCGACCGTACCTATCAGCCAGTCCACACTGTTGCGCGATGCCCTGACGCAGGCGGGCATTCCGGTACAGATGCACACGGTCGAAGGCGGCGTGCACGGCAAGTTCACTCCGGAGCAGAAGATCGCAATCAATGCCGACATCAAAGCATTCCTGATCAAGCAAAAGCTGTTTGACGGGACCACCAGGTGAGTTTTCGACATGATCGCTGCCCCCCTATGCCAGATCACACTGACACTATGTGTGGGCGATCCGTGCAGATGGCGTGGGCGCACACAGCGTTGATGTGCTGATACTTTTCATTTAGGCCAAGAGTTCCTTGCGGACGATCTCCGCCCCTGCGCCCAAGACCTGCAACTTGCCTCTGGCGACGTGGCGCGGCAGGGGCGCCATGCCGCAGTTGGTGCAGGGATAGAGCTTGTCAGCATCGACGAACTTCAGCGCCTTGCGCAGGGTATCGGCGACCTCTTCCGGAGTCTCAACAATGTCGCTGGCCACGTCGATGGCCCCGACCATCACCGTCTTGCCCCGGATCAGTTCGATCAGTTCCATCGGCACATGCGAATGCTGGCACTCCAGCGAGATGATATCGATCTTCGATTTTTGCAGATTGGGAAAGGTTCGCTCATATTGACGCCACTCCAGACCCAGCGTCTTCTTCCAGTCCGTATTGGCCTTGATCCCGTAGCCGTAGCAGATGTGGACCGCGGTCTCGCAACGGAGCCCTTCCGCCGCCTTTTCCAGCGTGGCGATGCCCCAGTCGTTGGCCTCGTCGAAGAAGACGTTGAAGGCGGGCTCGTCGAACTGGATGATATCGACGCTGGCGGCCTCCAGTTCCTTCGCTTCCTCATTGAGGATCTTGGCGAATTCCCAGGCCAGCTTTTCACGGCTCTTGTAGTGGGCGTCATAGAGCGTATCGATCATCGTCATCGGTCCCGGCAGGGTCCACTTGATGGGCTTATCGGTCTGCGCCCGCAGGTATCTGGCGTCTGCGACAAAGACCGGCTTCGGACGCGATACAGCGCCGACGACCGTCGGCACACTGGCGTCATAGCGATCGCGGATTCGGACCGTCTCGCGCTTTTCGAAATCGACGCCGTCGAGGTGCTCGATAAAGGTGGTGACGAAATGCTGGCGCGTCTGTTCGCCGTCGCCGACGATGTCGATGCCGGCCTTCTCCTGATCGTCCACAGCCAGGCGCAGGGCGTCCTGCTTGCCGGCGACCAGTTCGTCGCCCTCCAGCTTCCACGGTGACCACAGGGTCTCCGGTGTCGCCAGCCACGAAGGCTTGGGCAGGCTGCCGGCGGTCGAGGTGGGTAATAGTCTCTTCTTCATAGCGGGTTACCTCGTGGTTTTTTGCCGAACGCCCGGTCAGGCGGCGTAGTTTGCCGACCATTGCTCAAGAATGGCCTTGTACGGTTTGATGAAGTGCGCCTCGGCAAACTTCCCCTGCTCGACCGCCAGACGGCTGCGTTCCTCGCGGTCGTAAACGATCCGGGTCAGCGAATAGTCCTGATGCTTCAGGCTGGGTCGATAGACGGCGCCTGCCGCGGAATTGGCGTTGTAGATTTCCGGGCGGTAGATCTTCTGAAACGTGTCCATCGTGCTGATGGTGCTGATCAGCTCCAGATTGGTGTAGTCGCCGGGCAGGTCGCCTGTATGGTAAAAGGCCAGAGGGGCCACGCTGTTCGCGGGCATGAAATAGCGAACCTTCAGACCCATCTGGCCGAAATACTGATCCGTCAGGGAATAGTCGTCCTGCCTGTATTCGACGCCGAGAGCCGGATGGTGATTATCCGTGCGCTGATAGGTCCTCGTATGCGAAACGCTCAGGCATATGACCGGAGGCTTATGGAAATGCGCCTTGTATGCATCGGAATTCACGAAGGACTTGAATAGCTTTCCGTGCAGGACCCCATAGTCGTCCGGCGTGCTGAAGACAGACTGATTCGTGTTGTGCGCCGGCAGGACGACGCTGAAGTCGTAGTCGCGCACGTAGGAGGAAAAATTGTTGCCGACAATGCCCTCGGTGCGTTGCCCGGTATGGCGATCAAGGATGTTGGTTTTCAGTATTTCGATCAGCGGGAAGGCATCGCTATCGCCTTCCGCGCCGATGTTCATCTCGACGGAAATGATGTGGAGTTCGACGGCGTAACGATCCGCCTTGGGGTTGTCCCAGTGCGCCAGCGCATTGAAGCGATTGTGGATCATCCGCAGGGCATTTCGCAGATTTTCCTGACGGTTCTCGCCTCGGGCCAGATTAGCGAAGTTGGTGGTGATGCGCGTGTTATCCGAGGGACTATAATCCTCATCAAATAAAATGCTCTTAATAGTGAAGGTAAAGTCTTTCGTCATGGCGATCTGACGTTCCAATTTACGCAATAAAGCCTGTATTCATTGCCGCGTTGTATGCCTGAGTCAGGGATCGACGAAAAATGGTTTTATTTCATTGGAGCATGAGCCAAATTCATGATTTGTCGCAAGAACCGGCGTCAGACCGTATAAGCGTTATTTCCGTTACATCCCCTCGATAGACGCCTTGACCCCTTGAACGACATACGACAAGGGTGCGTCATCGTGGTTCTGCAGACGCCTGTCTGGAGCTAAAAGGGAATTCGGTGTGGGCTTGATGACAGCCCGAAGCCGAAGCTGCCCCCGCAACTGTATGCGGCGAGCGAAGGTCCAACGCGTCACTGAGGCCTGTCACCCTAGGCAAGCCTCGGGAAGACGGACCGGAGCGACGACCCGCAAGCCAGGAGACCTGCCGCGGTAGATAATGTTCACGGGCGGGGTGTCCCGGAGTGCCGCTTTGCGTCCGGCTTACCGATGCCGACGTTTCTGCGTCATGTCGCCGACCCTGCCGCAATTTGATAGCGGGGCCGATGACCGAGACAATGACAGCACCTAATCCAGTGAGGCGTGGCGTGGCGATCATCCCATTTGACGAGGGGCGGGCCTAATCATGCTGGACAGGCAACATCTCTCGATTTTGCGTGAAGTCGATCGCTTGGGCAGTTTGACCGCGGCGGCGGAACGGTTGAATGTATCCCAGTCCGCCCTCAGCCATATGATCCGAAAACTGGAAGAACGCTATGGCGTCGCCATGTGGGAAAAGGACGGCCGCAATCTCCGCCTCACCGAAGCCGGTCGCTACGTCGTGACTTTGGCGCAGCGCGTTCTGCCGCAGATAGAAAGGGCTGAGGCGGTTCTTTCGGATTATCGCTACGGCCAGCGGGGATCTCTCAAGATCGGCATGGAATGTCATCCCTGCCATCAATGGCTGATGGGCGTCACCAAGCCCTATCTCATGGACTGGCCGGACGTCGACCTTGAATTGACGACGTCGTTTGCCTTTGGCGGCGTGGCGGCCCTGACGGGTTATGAGATCGATATTCTGATCACGCCAGACCCTATCGAAGCGCTCGGCATTTCCTATCTGCCGGTGTTCGATTATGAACTCACGCTTGCCGTTAGGGCCGATCATCCACTGGCGCTCAAAACCCATGCAGAGCCTGCCGACCTGGTGGATGAGACGCTCTTCACCTATCCGGTCCCGGCAGAGCGGCTGGACGTATTCACGCAATTCCTGGTGCCGGCCAATTGCCGCCCGCGCCATCACCGCAGTGTCGAGACGACGGAGATGATGCTGCAACTGGTAGCGGCCGGTCGTGGGGTCAGCGCCATTCCGAACTGGCTGGTGCATCAGGAAGCGGCGACGCTCGGTGTGCGCCCCGTCCGCATCGGCAAGACAGGCATCCGTAAGAGCATCCATCTGGGGGTGAGAGCGGGCGACGAAACGGTCGATTACATCGCCGGGTTTCTCGCGACGTCACGTCAGGCCGAAAGCCGAAATCACACCGGGAAATAACGACGGATTGTTCGTCATGTTTCGCAAAGCACACTAAGCCGCAGATGATGGGTCCTCGTGGAATAGGTGCATATCTACGCTTCTTCACGATCTCGCGAATGGATCGAACTTTTATCGTTTGGCCGCTGTCAGCGGCTCGAACATATATCTGTTGCGCGTGATGATGCCGTGGCGGGCGTATGGAGCCAGACATGACCAAGCATCCTCAGCCATCGGAACAAACCCTCGAACCTAAGGAAGGCTATGACGCGCTTTCCGCCGGGCAACGCGCTTTCGGACAGAGACCGGACGGCGGCAGCGCCCGAACCGTGGAGCCCGTGAGCGAAGCCTACTTCCCGACCGCCGCGGTCGATATGGGAAAAGACAATGATCGCGTTCTGCGACTGGCGCTTGAGCCCGCAATGACCCATGAGGGTTTCGCAGATCTGCCCGACGAGGACGATATGCGTGACGATGGGCTCGTGTAGCAGGGAGACAGAAGCTTGGCTCGCGCCTTTGAGGATATAGGTCCGCACGCTGTTCATCTCTGCGTCGACATGCAGCGGATATTTGCCGAGGACACCCCCTGGCGAACGCCGTGGATGACGCGGGTCGCACCGAAGATTGAAAAGCTTATCGCCGCACATCCGAACGATACCGTGTTCACGCGCTTCCTGCCCGCGTCGACGCCGCAAAGCGCGAACGGCAGATGGCGACTCTATTACGAAAAATGGAAAGACCTTACGCTCGAACGCATCGACCCCAAGCTTCTGGACATCATGTCCGACCTGCTGCGGGAGAGCCCTGACTCGCCGGTGTTCGACAAAACCACCTATAGTCCGTGGATCGATCCCGGACTGGCTGATTTTCTGGATAATCGGCGCGTCGATACGCTCATCGTGACAGGGGCGGAAACCGAGGTCTGTATCGCAGCGACCGTTCTGGGCGCCGTCGATCGCGGCTATCGGGTGGTCGTGGTGACCGACGGAATTTGTAGCTCTTCGGACAAAACCCACGACGCCATGGTCGATATCTATCATGAGCGTTACAGCGTCCATGTGTCGCCCGCGACCATCCGGACCATACTCGAACACTGGCCTTCTGACTAAACAGTCATATCGGCTACCACGATACGAACCCCACCGTCCCCGCCGCCAGGCTGCACACCCGATGAGCGGCGTCATCCGCCGCCTCCGAGGTCCGGATGTCCGCTTCCTCAATACGAACGGAAATATTCGGCAGCTTTCGCCCGCCTTTGGGCAGGAAGCGGAGGGTGGCCGTCTGCCCCGTGGGTCCTTTCAGGGCCACCATCAGGCTACGGTCATTCCGCGTCACGGAATAGGGATAGTCGGCGAACAGCCAGAACCGCAGATCGGTCCCGTAAAAGCCGCGCGCGGCGATGATGAAGGCCCCGCCGCAGCCATAGATTTCCTGTCCCACCTGCCCGGCGGCCTGGCCGTCGGCATAGAGGTCCTCCAGCGGAAAAGACAGTTTCGCATCGATATGACCGTTGCGGATATCGGTCGCCAAAGCCTCTTCGGGCAGGGCGTCGGGATAGTAGCTCCAGCTACGGTCAAAGGCGAAGCGGCGATATTCAGCCAGCAGCAGCTTCATCTTGGGCGGCAGGTCTTCGCCGGCCAGTTTCAGCACTTCGTCAAAGGCCGAAAACGATTCGAAGCACTCGTAGGCGGCCATGTAGGGTGCGTCGTGCAGACAGGTGACACCGAAAAAGTTGTTATAGGCCGCCGCGTGTTCGATCTGCGAGTCCCACAGGATGGCGTTGTGAACGAAACTGGCCAGAAAGACCTCGGCCTGCGCCAGATGGCGCTCGTCGGCATCGATGCGCCACAGCTTGATGCAGGCGGCGATGCCCCACGCCGTCAGATTGGCCTGATAGATCAGTTCAAAGCGCATGTCCCTCGCGGCGCACAGGGCGGCCTTCGCCTCGGAAAGATACGCCTCGTCGCCGGTCAACTGATGCGCCTGAAGCATGACATAGGCGTAGAGGCCCGCCACATCGGTCTGACCATATCCATCACCGCGCGTTTCCGTAATGACGGAGAAGTCACGCACATCGTACTGGATAGGCCAGATATAGTCGAAATGCCGCGCGGCTTTGACGGCATAGTCCAGCGACTTCAGGAACAGCCGTCGCGCCCGGACATCAGCGCGCAGGGCCAACCGACCCAGATTCATCAGGGGATGGTAGAGATACCAGGAATCGACCGCATTGGCGTCCTTGTCATCACCGACATTAGGCAGATAGCGGCGAATCGTACCCAGTTCTTTATCGTAGAACCGTCCCATGCCGCGCATCAGCACCTCACGAAATGGTTCGGTCTTTCCGAACAAGCCTTCATATTCGTCCAGCGCCGCCGCCACGCTCATCTGAACCATGGAGTCGGGATATTCCGAGGCCGTATAGGGATGCAGATAGAGCTGACTGTACTGACGGATCGTGGCTTCCGGCGCCGTCTTGAGGTCATGCAGTGTGGTCTCCGCGCGCTTCGTCCAGTCATGAAAGGCCGGTTCGGGACGTTCGAGATGCGGATAGACGTCCCCGATCATGTCGATGAACAGCCGCGCCTTCTCGGTCTCGTCGGCCGCGCACGCCTCGCGGAAGCCAATAAAGACATCCGAGATAACATAACGCTCACCGGCCCTGAGCGGCGCGGTCGGCGGCGAGTTCCCGTTCGGAGAGGCCGGCGGCTGATATCCCAGTTCCGGCCACTCACCCCCCACCACGCCGTCGGGCTTGGTCGAGGTCGCCTGGAAAAACGGGTTCAGCGCCGACAGGTTCTGCACATAGAGAACGCAGCCGAAGTCAGGTTCCTTGAGGCAGAAGTAACAGAGGCCGGTATTGTAACCGCGCTGCGCCGCCTCCACCTGCCCCTTTGCGCCTGTGGGATCATCATGAGTATCGAGCACGTAAAGGTCGCGCGGCCAGAAGGGCACCAGAAGATCGATCTTCGGTGTGACTTCGCTACGGACGCTCAGCAGGGTTTGGCCGGTCAGCGTTATCGTCACCGTCCAATCCGCCGCCTCAGTCTGGATAGACAGCGCCAGCCCCGACGGCGTGCGCTCTATTTTGACCGGACCATACGGTCCGTTGCCGAAAATCAGGCGCAGGGCCAATCCCCCGCGATCCGCCCGCGAAATCTTGAGCCAAGGGGTGTCCCGCCCTTTCTTGATCTCAAGCGTCAGAGCGCCAAAGCTCAAGGTAGCCGCGGCCTTCCCGGCCTCCTGCAAATCGGCTCTGACGCGCAGGGTTTCCTGCGTGATGCGCGGCGCCTTCCGTTTCATCGTCGGTCCCGACACCGTCAGGTGCGTTCGAGCAGGGGTTCGACGCGCATGACCGACACGTCCGTGCGCGCCGACCGCGTCAGCGCGAAGCCGATCGTGTCCGCCAGTTCCTCGGCATAGAGCATTTCATTTCTGGCGATGGCTTCACGCTGTTCTTCAGGGCTCTTGTCCTGCATATCGGCGCCCACCGAACCGGGCTCGATCAGGGTCACCTTGATATTGCTCTCCATCACCTCTTTGCGCAGGGTCTTGGCATAGGTTTCGATGCCGGCTTTCGTCGCGGCGTAAACGCTGCTCCCCGGCGACTGAAACTCGGCGCTTACGGAACCTATGAAGACAATATGCCCGCTGCCTGTAACCTGCATGCGATGGATGGCTTCGCGCGCACAGGCGATATAGCCGAGAAAGTTGGTTTCCGCCGCCAGACGCCACTCTTCGTCCGGCGTGTCCTGCGCGCCAGCCACCGCCAGGCCGGCATTATTGATGAGGATGTCGAGCCCGCCCAGATGCAGATCGACCGCGGCGAACACTGCCGCCACGCCTTCGCGCGTGGCCACATTGGCGGTCAGACCGTGGAGGTTCGCCGCCGGATTGATGCCGCGCGCATGGCGCAGCGAATCCTCCAGTTCGGGCTGATGGCGACCGAAGGTCACGACCCGCGCGCCCTGCTCGACCAGAAGCGCCACGGTCGCCCGGCCGATGCCGGTCGTACCGCCGGTGACAAGTACGCGTTTGCCTTGCAAAGATGTCGTCTCGATAGCCACGGTCGCCTCCATATGTGGGGCACGGTCATGCCCGTTGATTTTAGAGCGAGATGATTTAAAGTGGAAACATCATCTCGCTCTAAGTTTTTGAGTGGTCGCGCAATTTTTCCGAAAAGTGGTGCCCACTTTATCGGATTGCGCTCTAAACGAAAAAAGGACCCCGGACGGGGCCCTTTTCACGCAACAAGGGGGGGCTTACTCAGCCGGCTCGACCTGAGCGGCGGCTTCGAGCGCCTGACGATTGACCTCGGACGTGGCCAGACCGTTGAGCTTTTCATCGGTCGCCTTTTCCTCGGCCAGCGTCTCCTTCAGGAGGCGCACGGCGTCCTTGTAACCGAGCTGGTCGGCCAGAGTAATCAGGCTGCCATAGGCGGCGATTTCATAGTGCTCGACCTTCTGCGCGCCGACGATCAGCATAACGTCGCGCACCGGGCCCTTTTCGATCTCCTCGATCGTTTCGCCGCCTTCGCCGACCAGACCTTCCATGGCCAGGCATTTGACGCGCTTGAGCTTGAGCCCCTGCGCTTCGACGATCTGATCGATGCGCTCGATCTGGCCCTGAGTTTCTTCCAGATGCTGGGTGAAGCCTTCGGCCAGCTTGGGATGGGTGGCGGCGCGGGCCAGCTTCGGCAGCGCCTTGGTCAGTTGCTTTTCAGCGCTGTACACGTCGGAAAGTTCGTGGATGAAAGCGTCTTCAAGCGTCGTGATCTTGGGCATATCAGCTCCGATATCTGTGGGTTAGGGGGACGAAACAGACCCTATCGCCCAAGCTGTGCGGAATGACATACGCCGCTTGCCCTGCGGAATCAGGACCGCATCAAAGCGCCTTTTTATGCGCCCTTCACGATCGCAGAAGCTCGGCAAACACGTCCAGCAAAAGCTTCAGATTAAGCGCCACGATCAGGGCCGCCACAGTCCACGCCGCCGCGCGCGTCAGATTGGAAACGACAAAGCCTCCCATCTTGCGCCGGTCGCCGACAAAGCTGATCAGGGGAATGACGGCAAAGGGCAGTTGCATCGACAGGATGACCTGACTGAGAACCAGAAGCTGCGCCGTGCCGCGCTCACCATAGAGCAACGTCACGATCAGCACGGGCACGATGGCCAGCCCGCGCGTCAGCAACCGCCGCGCCCAGTGCGGCAGACGCCAGCGCATGAAGCCTTCCATGACGATCTGCCCCGCCAGCGTCGCGGTGACCGTTGAGTTCAGACCCGACGCCAGCAAGGCCACGGCGAACAGCGTCGAGGCGAAACCCACCCCCAGCAGCGGCGCCATCAGATGATAGGCCTGTTCGATTTCCACCACCTGGTCGTGGCCGCGACCGTGGAAAACGGCGGCCGCCAGTATCAGGATGGCGGCGTTGATGAACAGGGCCAGCATCAGGGCCAGGGTCGAATCCAGCGTCGCCCAGCGCAAGGCGTCGCGCTTGCCGGCATCGGTGCGCGCATAGGCGCGCGTCTGGACGATGGAGGAGTGGAGATAGAGATTGTGCGGCATGACCGTCGCTCCGATAATGCCCATGGCGACGAACAACATGCCTGGATGGGTGACGATCTCAGTCCGCGGGATGAATCCGCCGAGCACAGCGCCGACGGGCGGAGCCGCCAGCGCGATCTGCACCACGAAACAGAGGGCGATGATAAGCAGCAGGGCGACGACAAAGGCTTCGAGATAACGAAACCCCTTGTGCATCAGAAACAGGATCAGAACGGCATCGAGGCCGGTCAGTAGCGCGCCGACCGCCAGCGGCATACCGAACAAGAGGTTGAGCGCGATGGCCGTGCCGATGACCTCGGCCAGATCGCAGGCGATGATCGCCGCCTCGCACAACAGCCATAACCCCGTACGCACGACCGGCGGATAGGAGTCGCGACAGGCCTGAGCCAGATCGCGGCCCGTAGCAATGCCCAGCCGCGCCGCCAGGGCCTGAAGCAGGATCGCCATCAGGTTGGAGAGCAGGATGACCGACAACAGCGTATAGCCGAAACGCGATCCGCCGGTGAGATCCGTGGCCCAGTTTCCGGGATCCATATAGCCGACGCTGACCATGTAGCCGGGGCCGAGAAACGCCAGCAGTCGCCGCCACCACAGAGCGTCTGCCGGCACGCGCACCGACGCATTGACCTCTTGCAGGCTTTCGCGCGTCGCGCTGCCGGCATCGGCATATTTCCACGCATCGGGCGCGGCGTCTTCGGGCGGCGTCACGGCGGCCTCTTACGACTTTTTGCCGGTGTCGTGTTCGCCCAGTTGCTTGCCGGCCTGCGGATATCTGGCCGGGCGTTTCTTCCATTCGGGCTTCAACTCGACATGGACATTGGCGTTGTCCTTTTCGTTGCCGCCGCCCTTCGGGTCGCTCAGCCCCTTATCCGTCTGGCCCATGATCTTGCTCCTTGCTCGTTCGAGCCATTTTCGGCCGACATCCGTAAGCATGGAATAGGGATGGCGACACGCAGGATAAGGACGGCGGAAGTCAGGGATTTTCGTCGTGCGCCATGTCTACGGGTTTCGATTCCGGCGAGCCGTGCTGACGGAGCCAGATCGACAGGATGACGATGGCACCTATGGCCAGAAATTCGCTCTGCCAGTTCTGGAAAGATTCGAACCAGAAGGTCGGTCCTGCCATGAACGCCGCAAATCCCTCCGCCGGCTGGTCTTTCAGCGCGGCCTCTTCCACATGATGACGATAGCTGCCGAAAGCGTGCAACGAGAAGGAAATGAGGAAGAGCGCGAAGAAGGCCAGACTGAGCGAGTATTTATACAAGCCCAGTATCCAGCCGCCCCGGCGTACCGGCCACGGCGCGCCGGGGTGCGCAACGGGTTGTTTGTCCACATCGCTGTCGCCTTCTACGGGCTTCGATTCCGATGAGCCCTGCTGGCGCAGCCAGACGGTGGCCAGCACATAGATGCCCATCTGGAAAAATTCGCTTTCCCAGTTTTCGAAGGTCACTTCGATAAAGTCGCCGGTGGTCAGATAGCCCAGCAGGCCGATGGCCGCCGCTCCCTCCTCCGTGCGCATTTCGTTATAGACCGCCCAGCCGGTCAGGGCCTGCGCCGCCCAGAACACCAGAAAAAAGCCGAGGACAAAGACCGACAGTCCGTTTCGCCGCAGGAAGGGGTACTTCATTATCACACCTCTGTTCCGGGATTTCGATGCAGCGAGAAAGCGCCGGTGCGGCTAAAAATGCCATGCCAATCTGCCGCGCCCGGCCCGACCTAAATTAATCCTAAACCGCGCCCTTGAGCGAAAATGAATAAGTACGCGGCCTGTCCCGCTGTGCTTTCGCAGGGGTCTAAGGATTAGCGTCCGTGCGCACCGAAGGCCTCGCCTGAACCCATTTATCCAGGGACATACATATGAAAGCGCTTTGCTGGCATGGTGCGGGCGATGTCCGCATCGATACCGTGCCCGATCCGAAACTGCTCGATCCGCGCGACGCCATCATCAAGGTGACGTCCACCGCCATCTGCGGCTCCGACCTGCATCTGTACGGCGGATCATTCCGACCCTGAAATCCGGCGATATTCTCGGCCATGAATTTATGGGTATCGTCGTCGAGAAGGGCTCGCTGGTCCCCAATCTGGAAATCGGCGATCGCGTGGTTGTGCCCTTCACCATTGCCTGCGGCGAGTGCTTCTTCTGCAAGAAAGGATTTACCTCCTGCTGCGAACGCTCCAATCCCAATGCGGACATGGCGGCCAAGGCCATGGGCCATTCGCCGTCCGGCCTGTTCGGCTATACGCACATGCTGGGCGGCTTTTCCGGCGGTCAGGCGGAATATGTCCGCGTGCCCTATGCCGATGTCGGTCCGTTCAAGGTGCCTGACCATCTGAGCGACGAGCAGGTTCTGTTCCTCTCCGACATCTTTCCGACGGGTTATATGGCCGCTGAAAATGCCGACATCGAACCGGGCGACACGGTAGCGGTCTGGGGCTGCGGTCCGGTCGGACAGTTCGCCATCAAATCGGCCTGGATGTTCGGCGCGGGTCGCGTCATCGCTATCGACGAAGTGCCGGAGCGGCTGGCGCTGGCCGCTGCCGACGGCAAGACCGAAATCCTCGACTTTTCCGAAGAATCCAACGGCGTCTATGAAGCGCTCAACCGCATGACCGGCGGACGCGGGCCGGACCGGTGCATCGACGCGGTCGGCACCGAAGCCTCAGGTCATGGTTCGGTCGACGCCGTGATCGATAAGGTGAAGCAGGTGGTCAAGCTGGCCTCCGACCGACCGCATGTCGTACGCGAAACCTTCCTGTCCTGCCGTTGCTGCGGCACCATCTCCATGCCCGGCGTCTATGGCGGCTATCTCGATGGCATCCCGCTGGGTGCGTTCGTCAACAAGGGGCTGACGCTGAAGTCAGGCCAGACCCACGTGCACCGCTATCTGCCCATCCTGCTCGACAAGATCGATCGCGGCGAGATCGACCCGTCCTTCGTCATCACCCACCGGGCCAGACTGGACGACGCGCCGGCGCTCTACAAAACCTTCCGCGACAAGGCCGATGGCTGCATCAAGGTCGTTCTCAATCCGTAAAATCAGTGGAATTTCCGGGGGCAGGCGCGTTTACCCGCCGACCCTGGTCCCCGGGGCTTCGTCCGGCCTACTCTTCCCACTGTTTTCTTACATTTTTCCTCTTAGGCAAGGGTTTAACCCTTTAGCCTGTCGGAATGTTCGTGCTCATGGCCAGAAATGAGACCGCAGACGAGACGCTGGCTTTGAAAGCCCGTCTTGGCGCCATCGTCGAGTCGTCTGACGAAGCCATTATAGGAAAGACGCTCGAAGGCATTATCACCTCGTGGAACCAGTCTGCCGAGGCTATTTTCGGATATACGGCCAGTGAAGCCATCGGCCGGAACATCACCTTGATCATTCCGACGGAGAGGCTTGCCGAAGAAGAACTGATCCTCAGCAAGATACGAGCCGGTGAACGGGTGGATCACTTCGAAACGGTGCGCCGGCGCAAAGACGGCAGCTTCATTGACCTGTCCGTAACGGTTTCACCGATCTGCGATGAGACCGGGCGGATTACGGGAGCCTCCAAGGTGGCGCGAGACATTACAGCGGTGAAGCAGGCGGACCGCGTCAGCGCCTATCTGGCCGCTATCGTCGATAATTCGGACGATGCCGTCGTCAGCAAGGACCTCAACAGCATCATCACCTCGTGGAATCGCGGCGCGGAGAGGATTTTCGGCTTCACCGCCCAGGAAGCGGTCGGACAACCCGTTACCCTGATCATTCCGACTGAACTCAGACCGCAAGAAGACGTCATTATCGCCAAGGTCCGCCGCGGCGAACGGGTCGATCATTTCGTCACCGAGCGCATGCACAAATCGGGGCGCATCGTCAACGTATCGATCAGCGTTTCTCCTATCCGTGACAGCCAGGGCGTCATCATCGGCGCTTCGAAAATCGCCCGTGACGTGACGAACGAGACGCGCGCGATCAAACACCGCAATGCGCTTTCCAAACTCACCGACGAAATCCGCGATCTGGAAGACCCGGACGAGATTGCCCACACCGCCGCACGGCTGCTGGGTGAAACTCTGGGGGTCAGCCGGGCCGGCTACGGTATTATCGACACGATCGACGAAACCATAACCATCGAGCGCGACTGGAACGCGCCGGGCATCAAAAGTCTGGCGGGGGTTCTGCATTTTCGGGACTACGGCTCCTATATCGAGGACCTTCGCAAAGGGGACACGGTTGTGTTTGCCGATGCGGAAATCGATCCCCGCACCCGCGAAAACGCCGCCGCCCTCAAGGCGATCAGCGCCCAGTCGGTGGTCAACATGCCGGTGACCGAGCGCGGGCAGTTCGTGGCGTTGCTCTACCTTAATCATGCCGAAGCGCGCCCCTGGCCTGAGGACGAAATCGGCTTCATCAAAGAGGTGGCGGAGCGCACACGGACCGCCACCGAGCGCGCCCGCGTCACCACCGAGTTACGTCACCGCGAGGCGGAACTGCGCGAACTGAACGAACAACTGGAGCGCCGCATCGCTCAGGCGTTGGCCGAAAAAAAGCTGCTGGCCGACATTCTTCAGTCGACCGACGCCTTCGTGCAGGTCGTAGACCTGAACTTCAACTGGCTGGCCATCAATGCGGCCAGTGCGGCTGAGTTTACACGGATCTTCGGTGTGCGTCCGCAGGTGGGCGACAATATGCTGGAGGCCCTGCGTCATCTGCCGCAAGAGCAAAACGCCGTGCGCGAACTGTGGAGCCGCGCCCTCAAAGGGGAGGCCTTCACGCAGGTCGCCGATTTCGGAAGGCCCGACCTCGACCGGCGTTATTACGAAATGAAGTTCAACCCCCTGCGTGACGAGACCGGCGAACTGATCGGCGCCTATCAGTTTGTCTTCGACGTGACGGAAAGAGTGCACGATCAGCACAGACTGCAGGAGGCCGAGGAACAGTTGCGTCAGGCGCAAAAAATGGAAGCTGTGGGACAACTGACCGGCGGCGTGGCCCACGATTTCAACAACATGCTTGCGGTTGTTTCCGGCTCCCTCGAACTTCTCGACCGGCGCACCGGAGAGGACAACCCCAGAGCCAAACAGTTGATCTCCGCCGCGATCGAAGCTTCGCGCCGCGCGGCGACCCTCACTCAACGCCTGCTGGCCTTTTCCCGTCAACAGCCGCTGCGTCCTGAGGTGCTTGATCTGATAAAGGTGGTTTCGGGCATGTCCGAGCTGTTCCGCCACTCCCTGGGCGGCGACATCCAGTTGGAAACGGTGTTCGCCGGCGGGCTCTGGCGCGTCCATGCCGATCAGAACCAGTTGGAAAACGTACTGCTGAACCTCGCCGTCAATGCGCGCGACGCCATGCCGGAAGGCGGACGCCTGACCATTGAAACGCAGAACGTCGACCTCGACCGGCGATACGCCGCCCGAGAACTGGGCGTGGCCCCCGGACAGTATGTGATGATCGCCGTAAGCGATACCGGGGCCGGCATGCCCCCCGACATCATGGCCAAGGCCTTCGATCCCTTCTTCACCACCAAGGAGGTCGGTAAGGGAACCGGCCTTGGCCTCAGTCAGGTTTATGGTTTTATCAAACAATCTGGCGGTCATATCCGGCTCTATTCCGAACCCCGTCAGGGAACCACTGTCAAAATCTATCTGCCTCGCTTTACCGGTGCCGTGGAAGAGCCGCTGTCCGAGCAGATGAGCGACGACCTCCCCAAGGCCGATCAGGCTCAAGTCATTCTGGTCGTCGACGACGAAGACCTTGTCCGGCAGTTTTCCGTAGGCGCTCTGACGGACCTGGGGTATCGCGTGCTGGAGGCCGGCAGCGCGCAGGCGGCGCTTACCATACTTATCGAGCGGCCCGACATCGATCTCATGCTGACCGATATCGTCATGCCGGAAATGAACGGGCGGAAGCTGGCCGACATGGCCAAGGAACGCAGGCCCGATCTGCCGGTTATCTACACCACGGGCTATACGCGCAATGCGGTCATCCATAACGGCGTTCTCGACGCCGATGTTGAACTCATCGGCAAACCCTTCACCCTCGAAGAACTCGCCAGCCGGGTTCGCGAAGTGCTTGAAAAGTCGGAACGATCTTAGCCGGCGCAGCCATCGCTACGCCGTCTCGCCGAGCAAGCCTTCCAGCACGGGCAATTGATCGGCCTCCTGCGCCGGCTTGTCCCAGCGGATGCGGTTGATGCGCGGAAAGCGCAGGGCGTAGCCGGACTTGTGCCGTTTGGAACGGTTGACCGCATCGAAGGCGACCTCGAACACCAGTTCCTTCTTCACCTCACGCACCGGTCCGAAGCTGTTGAGCGTGTTGTGACGCACCCAGTTGTCCAGTTCCTTCAGTTCGGCGTCGGTAAACCCGAAATAGGCCTTGCCGATGGGCAGGAGCTGGTTGCCCGACCACAGACCGAAGGTGAAGTCGGAATAGAAGCTCGAACGCTTTCCGGACCCGCGCTGGGCGTACATCAGCACCGCATCGACCAGTTTGGGATTGATCTTCCACTTGTACCACGGTCCGGTCGGGCGTCCGGCGACATAGGCGCTGTCGCGGCGCTTGAGCATCAGGCCCTCGATGACCGAGGCGTTGTCGACACTGGCCCGCAAGGCCTCCAGTTCGGCGAAATCGCCATAGACCAGTGGCGGCGACAGGCGGATGCCTTCGGGGCGGTGGCGTTCGAGAGCGGCCTGCAACACAGCGCGACGCGCTTCGTAGGGTTGCGTGCGCACGTCCTCGCCTTCGAGAAACAGCACATCGTAGGCGACGATGGCCGCCGGATAGTCGGCCATGTGCTTCGCCGAAGGCGCCTTGCGGCCCAGCCGTTGCTGCAGGTCGTTGAAGCTGCCGGTCTCTTCACCGCGTTGAATCAAGAGTTCACCATCGAGCACGGCATGAAAGTTCAGGTGCGCCAGAACATCGGGGAACGATCCCGAAATATCGTCGCCCGTGCGGGTGAACAGGGCGCGGCCGATGCCCGAATGGACGACCTGCACGCGGATGCCGTCGTATTTCCATTCCGCCGCATAGGTTTCCGGCACGATCAATCCGTGATCTTTCGCCTCCAGAGGATGGGCCAGCATGACCGGGGTAAAGGTCAGCCGTTCGGTCACAACCGGCTCCGGGCTGCGGCCTTCCAGCCAGGCAAACAGCGGCTCGTAGGGTGGGTCGATGCCGTGCCAGAGACTTTCGATGCGCTCGACGGGCTGATCGCCGAATTTGGCCAAAACCTGCTTGAGCAGCCGCGCCGACACGCCGATGCGCAAGGCGCCCGATCCGATCTTCAGCAGCGCCCAGCGTTCCGGCGACGTCATGCGGTCGAGCAACCCGGCCACATAGTCGGGCAGTTGCGCCTTCGGCGTATGGCGCAGAGCCTCAACCAACTCGTGCAGCGGCGGAAGGTCGCTGTGTTCCGCTTCGGACGCCGGCCACAGATGGGCGACGGTTTCCGACAACTCCCCCACATAATCGTGGCTCAGCGCCAGAAGCGTCGGATCGACGCGGGCGCGGATCAGTTCCAGCACCATCGAGCGCCGGAAGTTGGGCAAGGACAGGTCGCCGGCAATGATCGCCACAGCATAACCCCGGTCCGGGTCGGGCGTCTCTTTCAGATAGTCGAGCAGCAGCCGCGTCTTGCCGAGCGTCGAATGCTCGTAATAGAGGCGCTCAAGCAGACGGGAAAAGGCTTTCATTCCGCGTCGTCCTCATAGCCGATCAGACGCAGCGCCCGCGCCTTGAGCCCCATCTGCGTCGCCTGATGCACCAGCGCATCGTCGCGGCCGTGCGTCACCCAGACCTCCGGCGCGCCGACATCGGTGAGTGTCTGGATCAGTTCGTCCCAGTCGGCATGGTCGGAAATCACCAGCGGCAATTCGACACCCTTCTGCTTGGCGCGCGCCCGGATACGCATCCAGCCGGAGGCCGCCGCCGTCAGCGCCTCAGGCAACCGGCGCGACCAGCGGTCCTTCAGCGCCGAAGGCGGACACAGGACGATCCTGCCCGCCAGCGTCTTCGCGTTTTCGGGAGTGACCGGCTCCAGCCGCCCCAGATCGACGCCCAGAGATTGATACAGCTCGCACAGACGCACCATGGCGCCGTGCAGATAGATCGTCTCTGCATATCCGGCTGCGCGCAGGGCGCAGATGACGCGCTGGCATTTGCCGAGCGCATAGGCCCCGACCAGATGGCACCGATCGGGAAACTGCCGCACCGAAGCCAGCAACCGGTCGATCTCACCGGCCAGCGGCGGATGACGAAACACCGGCAGGGCGAAGGTGGCTTCGGTCACAAAGACATCGCACGGCACCGGCTCGAACGGCGCGCAGGTCGGATCGGCGCGGCGTTTATAATCCCCTGAAAAGACGATGGTCGCACCGTCATATTCCAGCCGCGCCTGCGCCGACCCCAGGATGTGCCCTGCCGGATGCAGGCTGACGCGCACGCCGTTGATCTCCACGGCCTGACCGTATTCCAAAGCGTGCTCGGCCTCGCTGAAATGGTCTTCGCCGTAGCGGCTGCGCATGATGGCCAGGGTCTCCGGCGTGGCGAAGACGTGACGATGGCCGGCGCGCGCATGGTCGGCATGGCCGTGGGTGACGATGGCGATGTCCACCGGCTGCATAGGGTCGATAAAAAAGTCGCCGGGACGGCACCACACGCCTTGCGCCCGCACCTCTATCCAGTCACGCGGGTGGGTCACTGATCACCTCGGCGATCCTGAACGTAACAGCCGCAATAACTGCCTTTTTATGAACGTTCACGTTACAAGCGTCCCATGACGATACCCGATGCCTTCCAGTCGTGGTTTACCTCGCAAGGCTGGACCCTGTTGCCGCACCAGCGGGAGATGACGGCGCGGTTTGACGCCGGACGATCCACGCTGCTGACCGCGCCCACGGGCACCGGAAAAACGCTAGCAGGCTTTTTGGGGTCCCTGATCCATATTACGCAGACGCGGCCAAATGGTTTGCATACGCTCTACATTTCGCCGCTGAAGGCGTTAAATTACGATATTGAACGCAATGTCACGGCCATGATCGACGCGCTGGACCTGCCCGTGCGCGTCGAAAGCCGCACCGGCGACACCTCGCAATACCGACGACAGCGCCAGCGCGCCAAGCCGCCGCATATCCTTTTGACCACGCCGGAATCGCTGATGCTGCTGCTGTCCTATCCGGAAGCCGCGCAGATGTTCGGCAACCTTCAGGCGGTGATCATCGACGAAATCCATCAGGTGGCGGCATCGCGTCGCGGCGACCTGATCGCCCTGGCTCTGGCGCAACTCGAAGCCTTCAGTCCCGGTTATCGCCGTATCGGCCTGTCGGCCACGGTAGCGGAGCCCGACCGCTTCTGCGACTGGCTGGGCAGGGATGGAAAACCGGTCGCGCATCTGGACAGCGCGACCCTGGGCCTGGGCGGCACGGCCCCGGAAGTATCGATCCTGCCCACGAAAAAGCCCCCGCCCTATAATGGTTTTATGGCGCAGTACGCCGTGCCGGAAATCCTGGGTGAGATCGAAAAGGCGCGCACGGCTATTGTCTTCGTCAATACCCGCGCGCAGGCCGAACTGCTGTTTCAATTCCTGTGGGAGGCCAATGACGAGGCCCTGCCCATCGCCATCTACCATGCCTCGCTGACCCGCGAGATGCGGCTGAAAACCATCGCCATGATGACGCAGGGCAAGCTGCGGGCGCTGGTCGCCACCTCGGCCATCGAATTGGGCATCGACTGGGGCGACGTCGATCTGGTGATACAGGTCGGTGCGCCCAAGGGCGTCAGCCGTCTGTTGCAACGCATCGGGCGCTCAAACCACCGCGTCGATGTGCCGTCGAAGGCCTTTCTCTGCCCGGCCAATCGCTTCGAGGTGCTGGAGTGCGAAGCGGCCATCGCCGCCATCCGCGCGCGCAAACTCGACGGCGATATGCCCCTGCCCGGCGCGCAGGACGTGCTGGCGCAGTTCATACTGAACGCCGCGTGCAGCGCGCCGGTCATGCCGGAAACGCTTTATGCCATCGTGCGCACGTCGTGGTCTTACCGCGACCTGACCTATGCGTCGTTCGAGACCCTGTTTCGTTTCGTCGTCGATGGCGGTTACGTGCTGCGCAATTATGACCGCTGGCACCGCCTGACGGAGACCGAACGGGGCTGGATACCGGCCACGCCGCAGATTGCGCGCCGGCACCGCCAGAATATCGGCGTCATTATCGAGGCTGGAAAGCTCAAGGTGCGCCGCCTGCACGGCCGCGGCGGCAAGTATCTGGGTGAGATCGAAGAACAGTTCGGCCAGTCGATGCGCCCCGGCGACACCTTCTTTTTCGGCGGCGAGGTGCTGGCCTTCGAGCGCATCCACGACATGACGCTGGACGCCCGCCCCAGCGCCGCAAAGGAGCCGATGCTGCCCACCTATTCCGGCGGGCAGATGCCGCTGTCGACCTTTTTGGCCGACGGGGTGCGCGGCCTGCTGCAAACCGATGAAGCGCTGAACGCCCTGCCCGGCCCGGTGCGCTACTGGCTGACGCTGCAAACCCGCTTTTCGCGCCTGCCCGATCGTCAGGAACTGCTGATCGAGAGCTTTCCGCGCGGCAAGCTGTACACGCTGGTCCTCTACACCTTCGAGGGCCGCCGCGCCAATCAGGCCTTGGGTATGCTCCTGTCGCGGCGCATGGAGCGCTATGAGCTGCATCCGCTCAGTTTCACCGTCACCGATTACGGACTGGCCATCAACAGCCTCGAACAGGTCACCGACGGCATGACTTACGATCTGTTTTCCGCCGACATTCTGGCCGACGAACTGGAGGAATGGCTGGCGGATTCGCCGATGCTGAAGCGCTCTTTCCGCCGCGTGGCGACCATTGCGGGCCTTGTCGAGCAGAACCATAATGCGGCGCGCAAGACGCTGAAACAGGTGACCTTTTCGACCGACCTGATCTACGACGTCTTGCGCAGGTATGAACCCGATCATGTCCTGCTCAAGCTGGCGCGCGCCGATGCCGAACGCGAACTCCTCGACCTCGACCGCCTGACCGACCTGATCCTGACCTTCCGCAACCGCATCGCCTTTACCGACCTGCCGCGCCCCTCGCCGCTGTCGCTGCCGGTGATCCTCGATGTGCGCACCGAACGCCTGCCGGGCGGCGGGATCGAAGCCCTGTTGCAGCAGGAAAGCGCCGAAGCCGCCGCCCAGCGCCTGATCACGGAGGTGGAGGATGGCCTCGACGACTGAGGTGGATTTCGGCGGCCGCCGCATGGTCCTCGACGCCGATCTGGCCCTGTGGTGGCCGGCGCAGCGACTGCTGGCCGTCTCCGACCTGCATTTCGAAAAATCGACCTTTCTGGCGCAGTTCGGTTCACCCATCGCGCCCTACGACACGCTTGACACGCTGACGCGGCTGGAGGGCCTGATTGCCCGCTATCGGCCGCACAGCCTGGTCCTGCTGGGCGACAGCTTCCACGACAAAGGCGCGTGGCACAGGCTGGAAGCCACTACGCGCATCCAACTCCTCGACCTGTGCACCTCGGTCGACTCGTGCCTGTGGATCGAGGGCAATCACGATGTCGGCCTGATCCGTGACGACAGCCTGACCTTCGTGGACGATCACGTGGTGGACGGCATCGCCTTCCGCCACGAGCCCGTCGAGTCAGACCTGCCGCAGATCGTCGGCCATTTTCATCCGAAACTGACCACGCGCGTGCGGGGTCACAGGGTCAGCGGCAAGTGCTTTGCCGTGAACGGTTCTCTCCTCATCCTGCCGGCTTTCGGCAGTTTCACCGGCGGACTGGATATCCACCATCAGGTCCTGACGGATATTGCCGGAGAGGATGCCTTCGGTCGATATCTGGTCATCGGGCGCACCATTCTGCGCCTCCGATGACCTCTTTTCGCCCGGACTCCAGAATAGCCTCTTAATTCTTGCTTTTCATGTATCCGTGCATCTTCATCCACGAAACGAAAGCGTCAAACCACCCTGTGCTCGTGGTCTCTTTCGGATACATGCCGAAGCCATGCCCGCCCTGTTCGTAATAATGGAATTCGACCGGGCGTTTGGCTTTTTGCCAGCTTTGTATGAGGCCAAATTCTCCGTGCGCGAACAGCGGATCATCCGCCGCGAGCGCCACGAACAAGGGCGGGGCGTCGGCAGGCACGGTGACCGGCGACAGCGGACCGTAGATGTCGCCGATAAACGCGGGCTTGGCATCTTCACCGGCCAGCGTCGTCGCCATGGTCAGCATGGCCCCGGCCGAGAAACCGACCATGCCGATACGATCGGCATCGATATGCCACTCTTTCGCGCGTGACCGGACGAGCGCGAACGCGGCACGGGCGTCAGCGATTTGCGGCGACAGCCCCGCAATGGCCTGTTCCGGCGTCTGCCGCGGCGGACGGGCGGCGCCGGAAAACATCTCGCGCATCGACGCCTCGAAGGCCGCCATGTCTTCGGGCGTTTGATTGAGGCGGTATTTCAGCACGAAGGCGGCCACACCCTTGTCGGCCAGAGCGCGGGCGACATCCCAGCCTTCATTCTGCATGGACAAGGTGCGGAATCCGCCGCCCGGCGCCACAATTACAGCCGCACCCGTCGCCTTCCCGGGTGCAGGAAGGAAGGGTGTGAGCGTAGCGACCGTCACGTTGCGGGCGAACACGCTGCCGTACTGGCTATGCCACGACTCGGACGCCTTTGCCCCCGGTAGCGGACCTGTATTGAGCACGATGGCATCGGGTTGAGACGGGATGGCGATCGGCGTCATCTGGTCGTTTTGGGCGAACACCGGCGTCGCAGCGCTCGCAAATAGCAAAAGCCCCGCAGCCAGACATCCGGTAAGGCCGCGCGCCGCTTTACTGAAAGGGATTATCGCGTTCACAACAGTCATGGTTTTCTCCTCCGGTGGGATGTGTTCCGCTCTTTGGCGGCGCTTTGAAGGGGGGTTAAGGTTCATGCCTATGCAGGGAACTGACGGAGATCGAGGTTGAGACGCCCGCAGCCTTGGTCAGCCCTTTTCGGGCGTCGGGCTGTCCCCCGCCGATCCACAGCTTCACCGTTCCCGGTTGAACCATACGGACGCCGTTAGAGTCCACGGTGCTGAGCGTCCGGCTGTCCAGCGTGAAGGTCACGGTTTGCGTTTCACCGGCTTTCAGGTGGATGCGTTGAAAACGCGCCAGCGCCCGCACCGGCGCGGCGACGCCGGGATGACTGACATAGAGCTGAACCACTTCATCTCCATCCCGCTTTCCTGCGTTGGTGACGTCCACCGACACGGTCACTTCGCCATCGCCCCTTATGCGCTTTGCCGACAGTTTCGCCGGAGCGTAGGTAAAGCGCGTGTAGGACAGGCCGTAACCGAACGGATACAGAGCCTCGCCTTTGAAATATCGATAGGTGCGCCCCTTCATGCCGTAGTCGCTGAACGCCGGTAACTGGTCGGCGGAACGATAGAAGGTTACCGGCAAACGTCCCGCTGGGCTGAAGTCGCCCGCGATCAGCCGCGCCACGGCGGCTCCACCCTGCCCGCCGGGATACCAGGCCTCGACAATCGCCGGCACGTGCTTGTCCGCCCAGTTGACGCTCAAGGCGCTGCCGTTGACAAGCACCAGCACCACGGGTTTCCCGACGGCCGTCACCTGTTCCAGCAGCTTTTGCTGCACGGGGGGCAGGTCGAGGCTGGTGCGGTCGCCACCCGAAAAGCCGGGGGTCTGCACCCGCATTTCCTCGCCCTCCACCCGTTGCGACAGGCCCGCTACGAAGACCACCAGATCGGAGTCCCGGGCGGCATCCATGGCGTCTCGCGCCCCCCGATCGGATGGCAGACTCCAAAGGAGTGTCTCATCACCCTTGTTCTGCCGCTGGAAGGCCTCGACGCGCAGCGCATAGCGGTGACCCGCCTGGAGCTGGATGGCGCCCGTGGCGATCGATGGACGCCAGTCGACATCCCAGGCGTCAATGACCAGCTTGCCATCGATCCAGATGCGATATCCGCCGTCAGCATCGTAGCGGAAGCGATACTCGCCGCTTTCCGGCGCGGTAAGATATCCGTCAAACCGCACCGCGCCGCTGCGTTGCTCACCTGACCAGATTTGACGGGCATTAGGTTCAAAAGCCGTGCGGATCGGAGGACCGGTCATGTCCGGCTCCGGATAGAGGCTGATCGCGACGCCTGTCTGCAGGCAGTTCTGATCACGGCAAAGGGCGTCGTCCGGCACCGGCGCCATGACCGGATCGATCAGGCCGGAACCCTGCGCGTAGCGTATCCGGGCCTGGGGATAGCGGGCGCGCAGGCCGTCGAGAATGGTGACCGGATGCGACGGTTCACCGTTATAATTGCCGACCAGGGCATCCACGGTGTTGGCGTTGGGGCCAATAACCGCAATGGATTTGGGCTCGCCTTTGAGAGGCAGAATATCGCCCTCGTTCTTCAGCAGCACTATCGCTGACTCCGCCACGCGCTGCGAAAAATCGCGATGGGCCGGCGTGTCGTAATTGGCGGCGGTAATGGCCGGAAAAACCTTCGCCGGCGGATCGAATTGCCCCAGCCTGAAGCGCGCGGTGAACAATCGGACAAGCGCCTGATCCAATGTGCTTTCCGCCAGCAGGCCCTTGCGCACCGCGGCGGTCAGGTGGTCCGCTTCGTTGGCATTACCGCAGATCAGATCCGTACCCGCCAGATAGGCGGCGGTGACGCCTTCCTCCGGCGTGGCCCGATAGTGGTGCGAGGTCTTGTAGTAGATATCGCCCACCGCGTCGCAGTCGGAGACGACAAAGCCTGTGAACCCCCAATCCTTGCGCAGGTGCCTGACCAGCAGATTGTCGTTGGCGCAGGCGGGCTGGCCGTTGATGGCGTTGTAAGCGCACATAATCGACACCGCCTTGCCTTCGGTAATGGCGGCGCGGAAAGCCGGCAGATAGGTGTCTTCAAGATCGTAAAGGGACGGGTTTATATTGTCGCGGTGACGGCTCGCTTCCGGCCCGCTGTGAACCGCATAATGCTTGGGCGTCGCGACCGTCCGGTAATAGACCGGATCCGTCCCCTGCAACCCCTTGATGAAGGCGACGCCCATGCGGGCGGTGAGATAGGGATCTTCGCCGAAGGTCTCCTGCCCCCGTCCCCATCGAGGGTCGCGGAAAATATTGATATTGGGGGACCAGACGGTCAGTCCCCTGAACCAGTCCGAGCCGCCGAAGCGATGACGGCTTTCGACGTACTTGGCCCGGAATTCGATGCTGATCGTGTCCGCAACCTGATGAATGAGCGGCTCGTCCCAGGTGGCCGCAAGCCCCACGGCCTGAGGAAACACGGTGGCGTAGCCGGCCGCCGCCACCCCGTGCAGGCCTTCGTTCCACCAGTTGTATTCGCGCACGCCCAGCCGGGGAATGGCCGGTGCGTCATTAATGAGTTGCGACGTCTTTTCTTCGAGCGTCATCCGGGCGACCAGATCGGCGGCCCGACTTTCCGCCGGCCGGCTCATGTCCTGATAGGGCTGAACCTCCAGAGGATTTTGTGCCTGCGCGCCTGGAGCGGCGCCCATCGAAATGCAAAGCGCGATCGTCAGCGACCGCAAGGCGGCATAGCGGAGCACGCGGCTCGATTGTCTCATCATCATTCCCTTTTTCACTTGCCGCTTGCGCGCAACTGGTCACCCTTTCATCAAGCGATCAGTCGGTTGCGCGGTCGCATTGCTTTTCTTCTTCAGGGGTAAGCGCGACGGCGGCAGGCGTTGCGGGCAGGCGTTCGGGCGCCGCCGCTGACGATGGTGGGGCGATGGGGACATTCTGGACAGGTTCGGCCATCGATGATCTCCTAGGGGTTAAGAGCGAGAACGGTGACCGACGCCGGGGCCAGACGCACCACGGCCTTGCCGTTCGATACTTTCGTCGTAAGGGATTTTGGCATCACCGTATTGGGTGCCTCGAACGTGTTGATCGCATCGAATTTCGCCGCAGCAAGCGTTTCTCCCGATGCGGATTTCACCTTGAAACCCAATGCGGCCACATCGATATCCGCCGGGCGATTGGGATCGAGATTGATCAGCGAAAGATAGACCTTGCCGTCCGCCCCTTTGGCGGCCATCGCATCGAGGCGCGGCAGCGTCACCTCGCCGTGCTGATAGCGCCCCGCCTCGAACGCGACCGGCAGCAGGGTCGCGTCCTGAAACGGCAGATACATCCTGAACACATGGTAGGTCGGTGTGAGCAGCATCCGCTCCTTGTCGGTCAGGATCATCGCCTGCAGCACATTGACCATCTGGGCAATGTTCGCCATGCGGACACGATCGGCGTGGCGCGCGAAAATGTTCAGGTTGAGACCGGCGATAATGGCGTCGCGCTGCGAGTTCTGCTGCATGAGGAAGCCGGGGTTGGTGCCGGGCGTCGGGGCCAGCCAGGAGCCCCATTCGTCCACCACCAGAGCCACCTTCTTTTCGGGATCGTATTTATCCATGATCGCCGAATGTGTGGTGACCAGTTCTTCCATGCTCAGCGTGTCTTTAAGCAGCGCGGCATAGGCCTTTTCATCAAAACCGGTCGCCTTATAGGAAGGCGGCCAGCCGCCATGCGTGTAGGAATGCAGCGACAGCCCTTCGATGCTCCACGCCCAGCTATGCCCCTGATAGGCCTTCATGACGGCTTCGGTATAGGCCGTATCGCCGCCATTGGGACCGACAGCGATCCGCTGCATAGGCTGGTCCGGATTATAGTTGCGCACGAAACGCGCGTGCAGTTTCATCTGGCTGACGTAGAAATCGGCCGACATGCCGCCGCCACAGTCCCAGCTTTCATTGCCGAGACCGACGAAAGGCACCTTATAGGGCGCGGCATGACCGTTCTTTGCGCGCTCCGCACCCAGAGCGTCCTCGGTGCTGGCGGTCATATATTCGAGCCATTCGGCCGCCTCACCCGGCGTACCCGACCCGACATTGACCGAAATATAGGCTTCCGCACCGATCTGCTGAGCAAAATCCATGAATTCGTCGGTGCCGAAGGTGTTCGGTTCAACGACGCCGCCCCAGTTGGCGTTCATCATGGGCTGGCGCTTTTCGCCTATACCCCGGCGCCAGTGATATTCGTCGGCAAAGCAGCCGCCCGGCCAGCGGACCACGGGCACCTTGATCGCCTTCAGGGCCGCGACCACGTCATTGCGGATGCCGCGAGTATGGGGAATGGAAGAGTCTTTCCCGACCCAGATGCCGCCATATATGCCTTCGCCCAGATGTTCGGCGAACTGCCCGAATATGCGACGGTCGATCCGGGCGCCCGGCTTCGCGGCATCGAGCGTCACGTCTACGCGGTCTTGAGCCCATATCGCGCCAGGAAGAGCGACGGCGGCCACAACCGCCAGAAAGACTGATGATTTCATGGAATCTCCAGATGGCGCAACATCTTTCGGCCCCTACTCTTCAGAGTGGGAGTCCGGAACAAAAGCGGGGAAATAGCTTTAATCAAACAGCGAGAGTACCGATTGCGTCCGGTCTACGCTTACAATGTAACCCCCGGTAAAGATGAGGAAGGCGGCGGTCGCCCGCGGCCTTCCTCAGTTTACAGGGAGGAACGCTAGAACTTATATCGGACGCCGATTTGGTATCTGGTATCGAGTTCCTGAGCGAAGTAGATGTTGGAGGTGTCGCGGCCGTACTGGCGGATGTGCTCCTTGGTCAGGTTGAGACCTTCGAAGGTGATCTGGATGTTCGGCGTCACCGTGTAGTTGACCGAAGCGTCCAGCACGCCGAACTCCTCGAAGTACTGCGGGTCGCCCTGCGCGCCGACATTGGTGTTGGCGATGTACTTGTCGCGCCAGTTATAGGCCAGACGACCCGACAGCGGACCCTTGTCGTAGATCAGGGTGACGTTGTAGGTGTCCGACAGGCCCAGCAGCGGGAACTGAAGCGTGCCCGGCGCCGCCGAGTTGTCGAAGCCGATGTCGCCTTCAACCGTCGTCATGCTGCCCGACACACCCCAACCGCTGTCGCCGAAGAAGTGCTGGATGGCCAGTTCGAAGCCGTGGATGTTCGCGGTCTTGTTATTGACCGGAATGGCGGTGTCGAAGTTGAACAGCGGATCGCTCGAATTGGCGGTAATGTCATAGGCGGCGAGGATCTGGTCCACGAAGGCCTGATTGAGGTTACCGTTGGTCGAGTTGGCGGTGTACTCGTTCTTGGCCGCCGTCGTGTTGCCGTTGTTCTTGATGACCAGGGCGGTCATGGTGAACAGGTTGACGTCGGTCGGCGATTGACCCAGTTCACCCAGCGCGGTCTTGGCCGTGCCCGAGCGCGAGCCCGGCGTCGCGGCGGTCGGGTCACGCAGGTCGAACAGGGTCTGCGTTACGCGGCCCGTGCCGATGAAGTTGGCCACGTCCTTGTTGTAGAAGCCGATCGACACGTAGTTGGCCGGGCCGTAGTACCATTCCGCCGAGAAGTCGATGTTCGACGATTCCAGCGGCAGCAGGGCCGGGTTGCCCGAAGACGCCGTCGGATTGGTGCCGTTGGCGGTCGGACGCGGCGGCGTGTTGACCGTCGTCGTGGCGTACATGTTGCCATAGGCCGCCCGCGCGATGGTCTTGGAGTAGGACGCCCGCACCGTCACGTCATCGCGCACATTCCACGAGATGTCGAGGTTCGGCAGCCAGTTGTCGTAGTCCGCCTGGCTGCTGAGGGTGGCGACGCCGGTGCCGAAATCGGTGGCGAAGTCGTTGTCAGCGGTCCAGCGGATGGCCGTCGGGACGCTTTGCAGGGCCGAAGCCGTCACATTGGTCTTTTCGTAGCGCAGACCGGCCACGATACCGACCGGCTTGCCGAGGAAGTCGCCCTTCAGGGTCAACTGACCATAGATCGCCTTGATTTCTTCTTCGATGGTGTTGGCCGTCAAAGAGGTGGTCGGCAGCGACTGGTTATAGCCCTTGGCCAGCGCGCGGTAGATGTCGAGCGCATTGCCGCGGAAGGCGATGTTCGACTGACCCGGCGTGAAGTCCTGGAACAGCCCCCCCAGATCATAGGTGGTGATCAGGCCCGGCGCGTATTGCGCCACGTCGCCCGGACGCGAGATACCCCAGTCGCCCAGCGCCTGATAGGTCGAACCCGTCGTCGTCGTCATTTCCGACTTCAGCAGGTCGATACCGGCGTCGAAGCGGCTTTCGCCGTCGAAGTCATAGGCAAAATCGACCTTGAATTCGTCGATCTTGTTGGTCTGGCTGTTGGTCCAGGTGCGACCCACCTGAGAGCCCAGATCGCCCGCATCGAGACGGCCATTGTTGTTGCCGCGCAGCGCGTCGTTGATGGTGTATTTCTGAACCGGGATTTCACCGCGGAAGTCCACCGAGTGCGAGGCGATCACCGGCGCGCCGATCGAGATGGCGACCGTGGTCGAACCGTCCGGATTGTTCGGCAGAACCTCGCCTTCGGACGAATGCGCGTCGAAGGTCAGGCTCATCTTGTCGTTGATGTCCCACACCGCGTTGAAGCCTACCGACTTCAGCGTGCTCTTGAGGCTGACCAACTGCTGTTCAAAGCCGATGTCCTTCACGCCCGACAGGTTTTCCTGCAGGAAGACGGCGTTATAGATGCCCGAAGCGCCCTTTTCGAACACGATCTGGTCGAACGGACGGTTGAACCAGTTGGTCTGTTCGGCGCGCAGTTCGGTCGCTTCGTTCTGAACGTACAGGGCATCCGCCGTGAACAGCCAGTTTTCAACCGGACGCCATTGCGCCGTGGCCACAAGGTTGCTGCGCTCATTGTGCGTTTCCGACAGGGCGTAACGGCTGTCGTTCGGATAGGCGACCAGCGCACCGGCCGGCGGGGGATTGGTGATCTGCGTCAGCAGCGTGGTCTGGTTCGACGCATAGCGCAGACGACCGCTCGACGGGCTGTAGAACTGATCGCGGGTGTCGAGGTTCCAGCTGTTCTGGGTCGCCTGACGCGTCGCCACGTCTTTTTCGGCGAACTGACCGAACAGGGCCACGCCGAAGGTGTTGTCTTCGTTGGTCCACTTGTAGGTGCCCGCGATTTCCGGCGTCCAGTCCTTGCCGTCGATCAGGTTTTCGCCGTGCACCGCCTTGGCCGACAGCGAACCCGAGGTGCCCGACTTGCCGATCGGACGCAGGGTCTTGATGTTCAGCGTCGCGCCGATGCCGCCCGAAGCGACATGAGCCTTACCGGTCTTGTAGACTTCAAAGCCCGACACGCCGTCCGACGCGATGCTGGAGAAGTCGAAATTACGCGAACCGCCGCCGGCGGTGCCGTTACCCGAACCCACGGCGTTGATCTGCGCCGCCGGCATCACGCGGCCGTTCAGCGTCACCAGGTTGAAGCCCGGACCGAAGCCGCGCACGGTCACGGTCGAACCTTCGCCGTTGGTGCGGTCGATCGACACACCCGGAATGCGCTGGACCGATTCGGCCAGGTTGGTGTCCGGATACTTGCCGATGTCTTCAGAGGTGATCGCATCGACCACGCCCGACGCGTTGCGCTTGATGTTCATCGAACGCTGCAGCGAACCGCGAACGCCCGTCACCACAACGGTTTCAATACTGTCGTCCACCGCAGGCGCCGCTTCCTGCGCATACGCACCTCCCGCAAGCATCGCTAAACCAGACGCGCTGCAAAGGATAGCCTTGCGCAGCAGAGTGCGCGTGCGGCTTGACGACAAGCCGGAACTGGGTTGTTTCATAGTGTCCTCCCGCGGACTGTTATTTTTACTAATAAAAACGCATATTGGGTACAGTATTAGCCTTCCGCTTAGACACGCGGGCTAATTCGGCGTTCAACACACAGCAGAGTCGGAAACTCAGACGAAGCTCAGATCCGTCAGATCAGCTTCAGTGATACCTCTTTTAAACATCTCCCTGAGGCGACTTTGTCGCTCATCGTTGTGGTATCGCTAACATGCTAACGTTGTCACCGCTACAACTTTTTTTTATTTTGTCTGCGTACTCAAGGCTCGTGTCGTTTTTGCAACAAACCGGGGTACGGGCTCGTCACACAATCTGAGGGGCAAATGAAATGCCTGAAAAGGGGCCAAATAATTGTAAAATTTAGGAAATAATCGCCCCGATTTCGATTTGATTTTACGCGCCCCGGCCCGCTTTGCCTGCACCAAATCGAACTTAGTCCAGCGTTTCATTCACTCACGTGCGTCTGGAGCGAGCAGCGAATCACCTCTACGCGCCCTCACAATGAGGGCGCACAGACTTTCACAGAGACCGGATCAGACCGTCGGTGTCGTTCAAGCGCGGCTTCTCCCAACGCCGCGCACCCGTCTGCGGTCGTCAGATCGGCCAGAACAAATTCAATGCCCGACAGTTCATCCGGCTTGATCGCGCGGCAGTAATCACGCGCGCGCAGCCCGCGAGGAAACGTTGAACGGTGGCGCGTCCGGCGCCCTTGGTGCCGGCGGTTATGAGGACGCGCTGGCCTTCAAATTCAGCGGGATCGATGCGCGCCGTCAAAACACTTGCGCGCTGTTCCAGAGGTGACGTGACGGCGCTCAGCCGCCTGATTACGGGCGATGCACAACAACGTAGGGCACAAGAATGCTTTTAATTACAGGCCTTCGGCTGCCAGCTTGATGCCGTAACCGATGATGATGGTGGACATCAGCAGCGTTGTGATACCGCCCCAAACCAACGCGCGGGTCTTGACCGAGGTGCCCTTCCATTCTTTCAACGCAAACCCCCACAGGGTCGAAAAGAGGATGATCGAGGCCATGTGCAGCGTCCACGACGAGAAGCCGTACTCGCCCATCTGGCTTTCGCCCATGGTGTAGAAGAAGAACTGGAAGTACCACAGAACGCCGCCCAGCGCCGCCAGTAGATAGTTGGTGAGAAGCGGGATCGGACCGGTGTTCTCAGCGCCCGGCTTGGGCTTGCCCACCCATTCGGAAGCCGATTTATTCTTAAGAATGAGATATCCCGACCAGACGAGGTTGGTCGTCAGGCCGCCCAACAGCACCATGCACAGCACCGGTAAACCGACCCACAAAGGCCCGGTCCCGGCCGCCGCCGAGGCCTCGCGCACCGAGGCGCCCGCATCCAAACCAAAGGCGAAGCACGCCGACATGACGCCGCAGAAAACCGCCACCATCAGGCCCTTGGTCAGGTTGAACTCTTTCAGGCTGTCTGAAACCTCGGTGACTTCCTTACTCTTGGAATGGCCCGCACGCGCCACCAATACAATACCTCCGAGCACGACCAGAACGCCGAACAGAGTCACCTGCCCGCTGAGTTTCTGCGCCAGCGCAAGGATCGTTCCATTATAGATCGGGATACCCAGCGTGCCGATGACGGTCGTCAGGCCCAACGCCACGGCCATGCCGAGGCTGAGCCCCAGATAGCGCATGGTCAGGCCGAAGGTCAGGCCGCCGAAACCCCACAGCACGCCCCAGAAGACGCACCAGAACCAGGTGGCGGGCGCAGCGCTGCCCAGCACACCGAACAGATCGGAGGTCTGAAAATAGGCAAAAATCCACGGCGCGATCAGCCACGAGAAGATACCGCCGGTCAGCCAGAATATCTCCCACGACCACAGTTTGATCTTCTTGTAGGGCACGTAGAAGGAGGCCGAGGCGAGACCGCCCAGCCAGTGAAAAAAGACGCCAATCAACGGGTTGGGAGTCATAAGCGGACGTTTCCTTATGCTTGGTTATGTCCGCTTATGCTATATATATGTCCCGATATGCGCAATGGCGTTTTAAGCTTATCGCAAATGATTAAATTCGCTCTGAGCCGGTTCAACCGGCGGCCTTCAACCCTGCGTAACGCGCCGACAAGGCGGCCGTATAGGCCCCCAGCACACCTGCGGCATCGACTTCGCGGCAGACGGTCTGCACAGGCAGATCGTCCCAAGGGCCGGGCGGGAAGTTGCGCCCCTCTTCCTTGAGGATCGTCTGGCCGATGGCGATGCCGTCGGTCACGGCGCGCACCGTACCGCGCGCATAACCGAACAGTTGCGGCTCGAAAACGGCGATGGCGGCGGCCACGTCGTGCAGGGCGCAGCCGGCAAAACCGTCGCGTTCCGTATAGAGCTTCTCGTAGCCGCGCGAAATGTCGAACAGGAACTGCCCCGTCTCGCCCGCCGTGCGCCCCAGCGCTTCGGCGGCGGCGGTCGACAGGATGCACTGCGTCGTCACGTCGAGGCCCACGGCGCGGATCGGCCACGGCGCGGTGAAAACCTGATCCGCGGCGTGCGGATCATTGATGATATTGGCCTCGGCGACCGGAGAGACATTGCCGCGGCGCGGGCCCCAGCCGAAGGCCCCGCCCATGATCACCACCTCCTTGACCAGCCCGGCGATCTGCGGATCGAGGTCGAGCGCCAGCGCCAGATTGGTCAGCGGCCCGACGGCCAAAAGGGTGATCTCGCCCGGATGTTCGCGGATCAGTTCGACGATGCGCTGCGGCGCGGGCACGCCCTGCGGCGCGGCTTCGAAGCCTTGCACGGCCCCGATATCGCCCAGGCCGTCGTAACCATGAACGTGCGGCGCCGGCGTCGGCGCGGGCAGGACCAGCGGCGTATGCGCCCCGCGATAGACCGGCACGTCGATACCGAAGCGCTGCGTCAGATAGAGGGCGTTGCGCGTGGTGATGTCGACACCGCCATTGCCGAACACGGTCGTCAGTGCCAGCAGTTCCGCCTGAGGGTGCGCCCCCAGAAAGGCCAGGGCCATGGCGTCGTCGATGCCCGGATCGGTGTCGAAGATAATCTTGATCTTGCTCATTTCGACGCCTCCGCACCGGTATGGGTATAGTCGCACAGGTCAGACTGCACCTGAAGGCACATGACGGTCCGCGTCGCATCCGACACGGCGTCGGCGGCGCTCAGACGCGCCTTGTCCTTGTGCAGCGCCTCGACCTTCGGCAGGACACCGGTATAGTGATACACATAGATCGGCGTCTTCGAACTCTTCGCCACGCGCGCCACATTGTCGATATTGCGGCGGCTGTCGTCGAGGAAGTAGACGGCATCGTACTTGCCGAGGCTGCCCATCAGCAGCCGCAACATGGTGCCCTTGTCCTGACCGGCGACCATCATCACGCCGTCCTGCACCGTCACCTCGCGATAGGCCGTGTCAGCCAGCGAAACCTTCAGCGCCGCACCCGCCGCACGGATTTCACCGTCGCGCAGACGCCCGCGCCGCGCGCACAGGGGCTTGGCGCAATCGGGCGCTTTCGACAGGTCGTAACCGGCCTTTGACAGAGCGCGCTCGGTCTGACCGCGCAGGTTCGGATCGCGCGCCGTCAGGGCGTAGACCGGAATACCCAGATCCTGAAGCCCCGCGATCACCGCCGGGCCATCGGCTTGCGTCGGTTGCATGTTCGTTACCTGATACCACAGGGCCTGTTCGTAGAAGATCGGCTCGTAATCCGGCGTCTGGCCCTCCGGCGTCTTCGCCTTGATCGCCGCCATGCGCTCGCTCAGCCAGGCCTCCGACCCCAGATCCTGCGGCATGGTGAGGATGGTGTCGTCGATATCGACTACGAACAGCACACGCTTCTTCGCCGCATGATCGGCCCGCGCCAGATCGGCCGCGGTCTTCAGGTCCGGCGTGGTGTAGAAGCCGTCCGCCGGCAGGGGCGGATGTTCGGCGGCGGCGAATACGGGAGCGGCGCTCAGCAGGGTCAAACCGGCAAACAGAGCGGCGATACGATTGGAACGCATCAGGTTTCCTAAAATAGAGTCTCTCGGTGCGCCTGGCTTTGGCTTGGCAAAACGGGCGGATCAGGCTTAGATCAGCGCTTCGCCCGCCGCAAGGCGAGCATTGTTATGAAACGTTTCATCGCCTGCCTCAGGGCCGCTGTCAACCGAAGGGATTTTCGTGAGCGCCTCCATCCTCGTTCTCGGCTCGATCAATGTGGACTTCTTCATCCGGGTCGACGCCCTGCCCAAACCCAATGAAACCATCATGGGGCACGACACGGCGGTGGCGATGGGCGGCAAGGGGCTCAATCAGGCGGTCGCCGCTGCGCAGTCGGGCGTTGTCACCCGCATGGTCGGCGCGGTCGGCAACGACAATTTCGGCGTCATGGCCCGCGACTTCCTCAAAAAACGCGGCGTCAACGACGAGTCCGTCCTCGTCCTCGAAGGCGTCGGCACAGGTATGGCAAACATCCTGGTCGCGCCCGACGGTCAGAACATGATCGTCGTCTCTTCCGCCGCCAATGCCCGACTTAACCCCGAACATGCCGAAGCCGCCGCGGCCCTGATCGCCGCCGCAGGCGCGCTGGTGGTGCAGCTCGAAACGCCGCTCGACACGCTCAAGGCCGCGCTCGAAATCGCCGTGGCCAACGGCGTCAAGACCATCCTCAATCCCGCCCCGGTCGATCGCGGCGTGTTCGACCTCCTGCCCCTGTGCGACGTCGTCACCCCCAACGAAACCGAACTGGCCAAACTCACCGGCATAGACGGGCAGGACGACGACTCGCTCATCCTCGCCATGCAGACCCTGCGCGCCCACGGGACCAAAACCGTCATTACCACGCTCGGCGCCAATGGCTGCGCCGGACTGATCGACGGCGAACTGGTGCGTCTGCCCGCCTTCCCCGTCGAAGCCGTCGATGCCGTCGGCGCTGGCGATGTCTTCAACGGCGCGCTCGCCGCGCGTCTGGTCCTTGGCGACGACTATGTGTCGGCGATGCGCTACGCCTCGGCAGCGTCTGCAATTTCGGTAACGCGCAGGTCGGCCGATGCCGCGCCGACGGCGGAGGAAGTGGCCGTGTTTCTGGCGGCGCGTTCGTAAGAGTAAGAGCCTCCGGCGGGCAGGGGCGCAGCCCCTGCACCCGAATCTATCCCCGCCGGTCAAACCGCCCTTACCCTTGGGCGCATGGGCCATGCGCAGCGCACCGATGAACACCTGACGCCGGAACAAAGGCGCGAGCGGTTGCGCGCCTTTGCCGATCGTATGCTCATCGCGCTCGAAGACCTCGACACGCCCCAAACCCGTGACGATGTGGTCAAGGGCGTGCGCACGGCCTTGATGATCGAGCGCCTCTATGCCCGCTGCGATGCCTCGGAAACGCAGGCCTACAAACGCGCCGCCACGTCCATCGAAGATCAGGTGACGCTGAAGAGCAAGCTCAAATGGTCGGGATACTATTTCGATAAGGCCCCGGACGTGCCGTTTGTGACGCTGAAGCCCGGCGATCTGGCCGGCCTGCAATGGCCGCGTCCGGAGTCCGCTCCCATGGCGGATCTCAGGGCGGACCTCAGGACCAACATCGACGCTTGCAAATCATCCGGAAAGTCTGCACAGCAGCCTGCCCTCGAACCGCAGCCCGAACCGGTCAAAGCGTCGGAATCGGTTCAACCCAGGCCTGAACCTGAACCCGCCGCACCTGCAAAACCCCAGGGCAAGCCTCTCACGCCGGAGCAGATGACTTTGCGCGACCGCGTGCTGAATACCGAGCCCATCCCCCTACCTAGGCTCAGGACTCATTGATCAGAGCCAGAAGATGACGGTAGCGGCGATGAGTATGGCAGAGAAGAAAGTGTGGGCACAGCGGTCGTATCGAGTGTGTACGCGCCGCCAGTCCTTGAGTTTGGCGAACATGTTTTCGACCTTATGGCGTTGCTTATAGAGTATTTTGTCATGCTCGATCTGAACTTTTCGATTACGCTTTGAAGGGATGCAGGGATTTATTCCCTTACCTTTCAGAGCGTTACGGAACCAGTTGGCGTCATATCCCCGATCGCCCAGCAAAGTTTTTGCTTTGGGCAGTGTATCCAACAACAAGGCTGCGCCCTTGAAGTCGCTGACCTGTCCGGCGGTCAGCAACAGGCGGATAGGCCTGCCGCGCGGGTCGGTAACCGCATGAAGTTTGGAGTTCAGGCCGCCTTTGGTGCGTCCGAGAAGGCGGGGAAATCCCCTTTTTTTAGCAGACTGGCTGCGGTGCGGTGGGCTTTGAGATGCGTGGCGTCGATAATCAGTTGCTCCGGATCACCAGCCTGCGAGGCCAGAGCGGTGAAAACCCTATTGAAAACGCCCATCCGGCTCCAGCGCATGAAACGGTTATAAAGCGTCTTGTGCGGACCATAGCCCTTGGGGGCATCCTTCCACTGAAGACCATGTTTTATAACGTAAATAATCCCGCTGACCACGCGCAGATCATCCACGCGAGGAACGCCGTGCGACAACGGAAAATACCGGCGTATCCGGTTGAATTGCACCTCAGACAGCAAAAACACTTCATCCATGATCCACCTCCTTCCAAAAGTGAATCACATCACCCACCCTTTGGGAATCCCTCGTGTTAATTAATAGGGCCTGAGCCTAGTTTCAAATATCGGCAATCGCCTCATCAATGGCCAGCGCCAGACCGAGAGCCTTCAGCGCCTCTTCACCCGTCGCCAGCGGACGGTCGCGCAGACCCGCCACTGTATCAAGGAAACGAAACACACTGGTCCCCAGCGGGTCGCGGGCAATATCGGCCTGTGCAAAGTCGGGGTTCAGGTCGAACGGCGTAGTGTTTTCGAACTTGCGGTTCAGCAGATCGATGAAGACCTCACCCGACGGATAGACCAGCCGCATGGTGCGCTCACGCTCGGCCGCCATGCGCGACGCGGCAAACGTCGCCACGAAGCCGTCGTCGAACTTGACTTCGGCCGATACCTCATCCGCGCCCACAGCCACATAGTCCGGCGCGTCACGGAAGCGCGCCGAGACCTCCATGCCCCCGGCCTCGCCGGCGGCGAGGGTCAGGCCCAGATCGAGGTCGTGGATCATCAGGTCGAGCACGACGGACACATCGAGATTGCGCGTCGACACCGTGCCATTGCGCACGGCCTCCAGACGTAAGGGACGCTCCGGCACGGCGTAAAGCCCCATGGCCTCGAACACCGCACGCTCCTGATGCCCGCAGGCCAGCACCACGCCCTTTTCAGCCGCCTTCGCCACCATGGCTTCGCCGTCCTCGACCGCGACGGCCAGCGGTTTTTCGACATAGGTGTGCACGCCCGAACCCAGCGCCTTGAGCGCCACCTGCGCGTGGGCAAAGGCCGGCACGGCGACAGTAATCACGTCCAGTTCGGCAAGGAAGGCTTCGAACTGATCGCCGCTGAACGCCTTGACGCCCAGCTTTTCGGCGGCCGCTTCGGCGCGCGCCGTATCGAGGTCGTAGATGCCGACGAAACGCACGCGCCCCGCAGCCTCAGCTTCCTTGTACTTGTTGGCGTGATAGCCCCCGAAAACGCCGGCACCGGCGACCCCCGCGCGTAGAACGGTCATGAGCCTCACACCCTTGCAAACCAATAAAGCGCGCCTGTTGTACACAGGATTTCCCACCGAGTGGAACCACAAAAGCGGTATTCCCGGCGACAATGCACAGTTTAGGGTTTGGTCCCGCACGCGCCATAGGCTAAAAGCGCCCGATTGTTTCCCGCCCGCATCGGAGAAGCCCTATGGCGCGTCTTTTCGGAGCCTATGTGATCGTTGACTGGAGCGCCGCCGAGGGCAAGAAGACCGGCGAGTCCTCGGTGTGGATCGGCGTGATGAAGCGCGACGTGCGTTTCCGCCTGTCCTATGAGGCGCACAATCCGGCAACGCGCGCCGAAGCCGTGGCGCTGCTGAAGACCATTCTCGCCGACCTGCACAAGCGCGGCGACCGCGTCTTTGTCGGCTTCGATTTCAACCTCGGATTTCCGCGCGGCACGGCGGCGAAGCTGGGCCTTAACGGCTGGGCCCAGATGTGGGATTTCGTCGTCAAGAACGTGGTCGACAAGGCCGACAACACCAATAACCGTTTCGCCGTCGCCGCCAAGATCAACCGGCTGACGACCGACGACGCCTACCCCTTCTGGGGCTGCCCCAGGAACGCCGCGCAGAAGTGGCTGTCGACGCTGAAACCGGCCTCCTATGGCGAGTTTCCGGAGTTCCGCCTGACCGAAGAAGCCGCGCGCAAGCTGGGCAAGTCGTCACAGTCTAAAAGTGTTTTGGCGAAGAGCGTGTGGCAGATGCACGGTGCCGGCGTGGTCGGAGGCCAGACCCTGCTCGGCATCCCGGCGGTGAAGGCTTTGAAGGACGCACTGGAAGGCCGCGCGCGTCTCTGGCCATTCGAGACGGGCTTTGGCGCGCTGAACGCAGAGGCGCTGGACGGCGTCGATACGGTGCTCGCCGAGATCTATCCGTCGCTCTACCCCGGCGCGCCGGAGGCCGGCGAGGTCAAGGACGCCACCCAGGTACGTCTGACCGCAACGGCTCTGGCCGAACTGGACGACAAGGACGCTTTAGCCACAAAGTTCGCCACGCCGGCCGGTCTGAGCGAGGAAGAGGTGGCGATTGCGCGTGAGGAAGAAGGCTGGATTTTGGGAGTCTGAGTATCCTCCTCCGCCGGCGAAAGAGTATGCCCGCATCGCAGCCAGCTTCGGCCCCAGTGTCAATTGCGCCTGCGTCGTCAGATGGATGAGGCCCTATAGGGCCAAGGCCGACACAGCAAGTCCTTGCGCCGGGTGAAACGGCTTGCCAAAGTGCCGGGCATGAAGACCCTGCTTATCTATGTCCTCGCGGCATTGTGCGAAATCGGCGGCTGCTTCAGCGCCTACGCGGTGCTGAGACTGCATAAATCGCCGCTGTGGCTCATTCCCGGCCTGATCTGTCTGATCGCCTTTGCGTGGCTGCTGACCCTGCCCGACACCGAAGCCGCCGGACGCACCTATGCCGCCTATGGGGCCATCTATATCGCCGCCTCGATCGGGTGGATGTGGTTCGTGGAAAAGCAGAAACCCGATGTCTGGGACGGCGGCGGGCTTCTGGTCTGCCTGATCGGCGCCAGTCTTATTCTGTGGGGACCGCGCGCATAGCGGAATTTTAGTTTATCGCACTTTTGATCCGAAAACCGTTTCACACTTTTCGGAAAGTGCTTAGTGCCTTCCTATCCAGCCACATGAAGCGCGCCTGCAGCAATATGGCCGACACCCAACTGGCCAGGGCCGCCGCATAGATCAGCCCCGGCACGCCGTGCGCGAAATGCAGGGCCAGGACATAGCCCATCGGCAGCATAACTAGCCCATAGGCGATATAGTGCAGCACCGGCGCGATCACCACGTCCTGACGCGCCCGCAGGGCCTGAGCCGTCACCACCTGCACACCGTCGGGCACGAAGAACAGGCACGACAGCAGCAAAGCCGCCTGCACGCCGGCGCGCAACGTCTCGTCGGACGTATAGCCCGCGGCGATCCATTGCGAGCCGATCAGCACCACGATGCAGACACTCATCATGAAGGCCGCCGCCGCGGTGAAGCTGACCCGGCCCATGCGCGCCAGCCCCGGCATGTCGCCGGCCCCGTAGGCGCGACCCACCAGAACCGAACAGCCGATGGCCAGCCCCATGGGCACCATGAAGACGATGGAGGCGAAGTTGAGCACGATGGCCCAGACGGCCACGGCGTCTTCGGAAATGCGACCGGCGTAGAGGGTCATGCCGGCAAAGGCTGCGACCTCGATAAAGTACGAAGCGCCGGCGGCGTAACCGATCTGACGCTGTTCGCGCGCGCCTTGCGGATCCGGCGCATGCGTTTTGAGCAGGCCATATTTGGCGATGCCCGGCAGGGTCAGGACATAGATCAGGATAGCGACCATGACGCCGCCGCGCGCCACCAGCGTCGAAATGGCCGCGCCCATCGCGCCGTCGCTGTCGATACCGGGAATGGTGACGATCCCGGGCACCAGCAGGAACAACAGCGCGCCATTGATGATATTGCCGGCCCAGGTGAAGACCAGCCCCGGACGCGTCCGGCCCAGTCCTTCGAGGAACTCCGATCCGGCCACTGCGATCATGTAAAAGGGCATGGACAGGGCGAAGACCAGCAGGGGTCCGGACGCACCGTCGGCCATCTCCGGCTTGACGGCCAGATGCAGCAGGCCGGGCCCGGCAAGAAACAGCACGACCGCCGCCACGATGCCCAGCACAACGGCATAGATCATGCCCCGGCGGAAGACCGGCCCGATGCGGTGCGGTTCGTCGCCGCCGACAAAGTGCGCCGTCTTGACCTGAATCCCGACCAGCAGCCCGATGGAGGTGACGAGGAAGATCGAGGTCGGGGCCCAGGCCAGCGAATGATAGCCCAGTTCCGCCGCGCTGTAGTGACCGACCACCAGCGTGTCCATCAGTCCCATCAGCATGAAGCCCAGACGCGACCCGACGACCGGCCACGACAGATGGAACAGTTCGGCGAAGGCGGACTTGTAAGTCTTTATGTTTTCCAGAGCGACGGTCATGCCGTGCCTGTAGCCGAGTTCGGTTACCGCTTCAACGACGTGATCACAAATCTGCTGACAGCGAGCGTCAGTTTACGCCGCGCGACGGCTGACGAAGCTTTCCACCGCCGAGGACAGGCTTTGCAGGGCATCGGTCACCCGTTGAGCCGTCTCATCGAGGCGCTGGTTGGCTTCGCGCGAATGGGCGACTTGCTGCGCCGCGTCGCGCACCGCCTGCTGCGTGGTTTCGGCATTGCGCGACGCCGTGCTGGCGCCGGTGGAGATGGCCGAAGCCGCCGTGCTTTGTTCGTGCACCGCGCCGTAGATGCCCGCCGACAGGTTCTCGACCTCGATCAGCACGTCGCTGATGGTGCGGATGGCGTCGACGGTTTCGCGGGTCGCCGTCTGAATGGCCGATATCTGGCTGACAATATCTTCCGTCGCCTTGGCCGTCTGGTTGGCCAGCGATTTGACTTCGGTGGCGACGACGGCAAAGCCCTTGCCCGCCTCGCCCGCGCGCGCCGCTTCGATGGTGGCGTTGAGCGCCAGCAGATTGGTCTGCGAGGCGATGCTCTGGATCAGGCGCACCACGTCGTCGATCCGTTCGGCGGCTTCAACCAGTTGCCCGACCTTCTGAGAGGCCTGTTCACCCTCCTGCCCGGCCTTGCGGATGACGTCGGACGCGCTCTGCACCGAGGCGGTGACTTCTTCGATGGTCGCCGCCAGTTGCGTCGTGGCTTCGGCCATGTCGGCCACGGAACCCGAGGCCTGCGCGCTGGTGTCCGCCGCCTGCGCTGTGGCGCGTTCGGTATGGGCGCCCGCCTCGCGCAAGGTATGGCTGAGGCCCGTGAAGGTGCGAATATCGCCTTGCAGCGTCTCGAACAGACCGCGCACCTGCTCCAGAAAGCGTTCGACGTCCTGCTGCCCGGCGTCGCGGCGCGCCAGGGCGGCGGTGGCCTCTTCGGCCTGTTGTCGGCGCATGGCTTCGCGTTCGCGGGCGGCCTCACGCAGATCGGTGACGGCGCGCGCGATCAGGGCGATCTCGTCCTGACCCTTGGCGTGCGGAATGTCGCGGTCGAGTTGGCCCTGCGCTACGTCGCGCGCGGCGGAGGCGATGGTCTGGATTTTGCCCAGTTCGCGGCCCAGCAGCGGATAGAGCACGGCCGCCGTGGCGACCAGCGTGGCGAGCGCAAAGCCCAGCATGGTCAGCGCCTGCCCCCACAGGGCGTTGGTCAGCGCCGACACCTTCGCTACGCCGACGAAGACGACGCCGATTACTTCGCCGCCGCCATTGCGAATGGGCGCGTAGGCTGTTTGGTAGTCCTCACCAAGAATGGCGGCCTTGCCGAAATAGGCTTCACCCTTGCTGAGCGACGGCCAGGCGGCGCTGTCCTTGCCCAGGTTAGTGCCGACGGCACGATTGCCATCCGGCTTGACGACATTGGTGGACACGCGGATGAAGTCGCCGGCCTTTTCGGGGTCGGCGGCAAACAGCGTCACATAACCCTTGTTGATCTTGCCGGTCTCGTCGACCAGCGTATGATCCTCCGACACCGGGATACTTTCGGCGGTCACCGCGCGCACCACGCCGTCGATAGCTTCGACCTGCCCCCCGTTGGCCGTGGCGAAGCGATCCGCCGCCACGCCAAGCGACCATTCGAGGTCGCGCCTTATCTGGGCTTCCTGATTGGCGCGATAGTTGAAAAATTCGATCCCGGCCAAGGCCAGCACGGCGACGCTGATGCACAGGAAGACGGTCGACAGGATACGACCGCGAAGTGTGGAAAAAATCGACATGCCTACGCCTCGGACAAACGCTGAAATTCATCCGCGACTATTTGTCGCTATGGTAACGAAGTTCTTAATTTTCGGACAGCAGATTTAAAAAAAGGACCTCCGAAGAGGTCCCTTTTAAAAGCGATCGTTACTCAGATACCGCTCAGGATCAGGCAGCCCTCGCCGCCTTGTCCTTCAGGCCCTGCAGACGTTCAGCGACGAGGAAGCTCAGTTCCAGCGCCTGATCCGCATTGAGACGCGGGTCGCAGTGCGTGTGGTAGCGGTGGCTCAGTTCGTCCTCGCTCAAGGCGTGCGCGCCGCCCAGACATTCCGTGACGTTCTGACCCGTCATTTCGAGGTGCAGGCCGCCCGGATGAACATTTTCCGACGCCGCGATATCGATGAACGAACGCACCTCGGAGAGGATGCGGTCGAACGGACGCGTCTTGTAGCCATTGGCCGCCTTGACGACATTGCCGTGCATGGGGTCGATCGACCACACCACCGGCACGCCGTGTTCGCGCGACGCCTTCATCAGGCGCGGCAGGCGTTCGCCAACCTTGTCCGAGCCGAAACGGCCGATCAGGGTCAGGCGGCCCGGAATGCCTTCCGGGTTGAGGGCGTCGATCAGACGCTTCAGATCGTCAGGCTCCAGCGTCGGGCCACACTTCACGCCGATGGGGTTCTTGATCCCCTGCATGAAGTGGACATGCGCCCCGTCAAGTTGACGCGTGCGCTCGCCGATCCACAGCATATGGGCCGAGGTGTCGTACCAGTCGCCGGAGGTCGAATCCACCCGCGTCAGGGCCTGCTCGTAGTTGAGCAGCAGCGCCTCGTGCGAGGTGAAGAAGTCTACCTGACGGATTTCCTGCGCCTTGTCCGAAGTGATGCCGATGGCCGACATGAAGTTCAGCGTCTCGGAAATCTTTTCGGCCAGTTCGCGGTAACGCTCGCCCTGCGGCGAACCCGACACGAAGCCCAGTGTCCACTTGTGGATGTTGTACAGGTCGGCATAGCCGCCATTGGCGAAGGCGCGCAGCAGGTTCAGGGTCGAAGACGACTGATGGTAGGCCTTGACCAGGCGCTGCGGGTCCGGAATGCGCGCTTCGGGCGTGAACTCCATGCCGTTGATATTGTCGCCGCGATAGCTGGGCAGGGTCACGTCGCCGATGGTCTCGATCGGCGAGGAGCGCGGCTTGCCAAACTGACCCGCGATGCGGCCCAGCTTCACCACCGGTTTGCCGCCGGCAAAGGTCAGCACGACCGCCATCTGCAGGATCAGGCGGAAGGTGTCGCGGATATTGTCGGCCGAAAACTCTTTAAAGCTTTCGGCGCAGTCGCCGCCCTGCAACAAGAAGGCTTCGCCATTGGCGACCTTGCCCAGAGCGGTCGTCAGACGGCGAGCTTCACCGGCGAAGACCAGAGGCGGGAGCGTGGCGATTTCGGCCTCAGCGGCACGTAACGCCGCCGCATCGGGGTAATCGTCAGGAATGTGGAGCGCGGGGCGCGCGCGCCAGCTATGGGGAGACCAGGACTTGTTCATGGCCGCTATTTAAGCGGAGGTGGAAGCAAACTCAATATCCACAATCACCGAAAACTGACAAAATCACTTAGAACACAGTATTTTATAGTATATTCCGCAACCATGTCTCTGAAAGAGCGGTGTCTCAGTCCGCCTTTGCCGCCGTGCGCGCCATCAGGTAGATGGCCGTGACCAGCGCCATCAGGGCCAGCCACCACTCCTGCCAGATGCCGAAGCTGAGTTGCGCCATGACGAAAAAGGCCGAAAGCGCGGCCATGGCGTAGGGCCGCGGATCGGCCCCGGCGGCGGCGCTGGCGCTCGACAGATCGCGCAGTTCGGTAAGGGGCTCTGCAGACGCTTGCGGGGCCCCGCGCCCGATGCGCAGGATGATCAGCACCCACACCGCCGCCAGCAGGAACAGGCCGATATAGCCCAGCTCCAGCCCGACCTGGATCGACATATTATGCGGATGCAGCGGGATGGCCTTGCCGAAATGACGGCTGGAATCGAAGCCCCAGCCAAGGAACGGCTTGCGCAATATCTTTTCCGCCGCGAACTCCCAGATGTCGAGGCGCGCATCCCACGAGGCCGGCAGGAACTGACGCGCATTGTCGCCCCAGCCCATGCGGCGGATGGTGTCGATGATCAGCGGGGTGAACAGGATCTTGAACGCCACCAGCGTGGCGATGACCTTGTAGATGCTGAAACCACCGAGTGCCGGGAAGGTCCGCACGATCCAGAAGACGGCGAACGAGACGATCAGGGCCAGGGTCGGCGCATTGGCTCCGGTGACCAGCGGCGCCAGCACGCACGCCGCCAGCGCCACGACCTTCAGCAGACGCGATTTGTGCTCCCCGGCCAGCATCAGCGGCCAGTAGAGCAGCACAAAGGCATAGGTGGCGATCGAGACCTTGACCATGGCCAGGTCGGGGCGGATCGGCTGATAAAGCGCCGCCGAGATCGACTGATAAAGACGTGCGCCCGACAGGGCGTCCATAATGATCAACGCACACAGGCCGATATAGGCGTAAAGCAGCCCGGTCATCAGGCCCGACGCCGTTTTCGGCTTCATGCGCCAGGCGGCGAGGATCAGCGCGCCGTACCACACCGGCTGAAGGATCATCTTCAGCCATGCCTGATCCTCCCAGGTGTCGTATTGACTGAAATCCGCGCCGCTGTGCAGATCGTAAAGCAGGGTCGAGCGCAACACCAGCCACGCCAGCAGCACCAGCAACACCGCGCCGATCCAGCCGAAATCCTTCACGTACCGCCAGTAGCCCAGCAACAGCAGCCCGCCGAAGGTCGCCGTCAGGGCATAGCCCAACGGTCCCGCATAGGTGAAGAAGGCGAAGAAGGTCAGGGTAATCGCCATGACCACGCCCGTATAGGACGGCATTTGGAATGTCTGCGCTTTAGCCGGAGCCATTTTTACAATCTTTTCGAGTATAGCTGTCCGTACACTCTATTTGGTGCAGAAATAAGACGGACTTAACAGGCTCGTAAATTCATACCTCCCCATCTTTGATGGGGAGGGGGACCGCACGAACCGCCAAGGCGGTGAGATGTGGTGGTGGGGGTTCTTTCTGCAGCCCACTCAGTAGTTGGATATACCGTAAGATACCCCACCACCATCTTAGCTGCGCTCGATGGTCCCCCTCCCCGGCATAGCCGGGGAGGTATAAACAGCGATTACGCGATGCGCTTGTCCTTGAGCGTAACGAATTCTTCCGCCGCCGTCGGGTGGACGGCGCACGTGGCGTCCCACTGGGCCTTGGTCAGTCCCGCCTTCACGGCGATGCCCGCCATCTGGATGATCTCGGCCGAGTCTGGCCCGACCATATGCGCCCCCAGCACCACGTCGGTCTTGTGATCGACGATCAGCTTCATCAGGGTGCGGCTCTCACCCGCCACGAAGGCGGTCTTCATCGGCTTGAAGCGCGCCGTGTAGATGTCTACGCGGATGCCGCGCGCCACGGCGTCCTGCTCGGTCAGGCCGACCGTGCCGATCTGCGGCTGCGAAAACACCGCCGTCGGGATGTTGGCGTAGTCGTAGGCGGTCGGATTGTTCTTGAACGCCGTCTCGACAAAGGCCACGGCCTCGCGGATGGCCACCGGCGTCAGGTTGCAGCGATTGGTTACGTCGCCCACCGCAAAGATATGTTCGACCGCCGTGCGTGAGTACGCATCGACGATCACGGCCCCGTCGCGGTCCAGCTCGACCCCGATATCTTTCAGCCCCAGTGCCGCCGTATGCGGGCGGCGGCCGGTGGCGTAAAGCACTGTATCGACCGTCAGTTCGGTGTCGTCGGTGAGGGTGACCTTGATGCCCTTGTCGGTCTTTTCCAGCTTTTTCGGATCGGCGTGGCACATGACCTTGATGCCCTTCTTGCCGATCTCCTGCGTCAGGTGCTCGCGCACTTCCTGATCGAAGGCGCGCAGAATCTGGTCGCCGCGATAGAGGATGTGCGTATCGACGCCCCAGCCGTTCAGCACCCCGGCGAACTCCACCGCGATATAACCGCCGCCGACGATGGCGATGGACTTCGGCAGCTTGTCGAGCCCGAACATCTCGTTAGAGGTGATGGCCAGTTCGCAGCCCTCGACCTCTTCCGGCACGAAGGGGTGACCGCCGACGGCGATCAGTATGGTCTTCGCCGTCACCTCATAGGCGTCGTCGCCATTGGTCGGCGTTAACAGCACCGTATGCGGCCCGGTCATCCTGGCCCAGGCGGGAATCAGGTCCGCCCCGGCCTTGACCAGATTGGCGGCGTAGATGTCTGACAGGCGCGACACCTCGGCCTGATTGGCGTTGCGGAACTTGGTCCAGTCGAACCTGCCCGTCTGCGCCTCCCAGCCGAAGCCACGCGCATAGGCTACCTGCTCCGGCACTTCGGAGGCGTAGACCATGAACTTCTTGGGCACGCAGCCACGCAGAACGCAGGTGCCGCCGGGCTTGTCGCCTTCGGCCACGCCCACCTTGAGGCCCAGTTGCGCGCTCAGGCGCGCCGCGCGCACCCCGCCGGAGCCGGCCCCCAGCACGAAGAGATCATAGTCGAATTTGGACATGTCAGGCTTTCTTACGGATGAAGGACATCGACGCCGTTGTCGGTGCCGATCAGCGCGATGTCGGCCAGGTCGAGGAACAGGCCGTGATCGACGACCCCCGTGGTGGCTTTCAGCGCGCTGGCCAGTCCGGAAGGATCGTGGATCACCCCGCACGGCACGTCGAAGATAAGATTGCCGCCGTCGGTCACAAAGGTCTCACCGCCTTTTTTCCGCAAAACCGGCATCTTCGCGATATCGAATTCGCTCAGCACGTCGCAGATGCGGTTGATCGTACCCTTATAGGCGAACGGGTCCACCTCGATCGGCAGGGCGAAGGCCCCCAGCGTGCCGACATGCTTGGCCGCATCGGCGATGACGATGCAGCGGTCGGCCAGTTCCCAGATCAGCTTTTCGCGCAGCAAGGCTCCGCCGCCGCCCTTGATCAGGGCCAGCCCTTCACCGATCTCGTCCGCGCCGTCGACGCAGACATCGAGCTTACCCACGTCGTTGATGTCCCTGATCACCAGCCCCAGCGCCTGCGCCATCTGCGTCGTCTGATTCGAGGTGGACACGAGGGTCAGCTTCATACCGCCCTGCACCGCGTCGGCGACCGCCTTGACGAACCACGCCGCGGTCGAACCGGTGCCGAGCCCCACCTTCATGCCGTCGCGAATATGGTCGATAGCCGCCAGCCCGGCGGCCTGCTTCTGAATCTCTGCGCTCATCTTTTCAATGCCGCCTTTTCTGCGGATTTGCGTTCCCGGAAGGCCTTTGCCCATCCGGTTTTCTCGGTCTGTTGCGCGCGCTCGAAGGCCAGCGCGTCTGCGGGGACATCCTGAGTGATCACCGAGCCCGACCCGGTAATGGCCCCGGCCCCCACGGTCACCGGCGCGACCAGAGAGGCGTTGGAACCGATGAAGGCCCCTTCGCCGATCACCGTGCGATGCTTGAAATAGCCATCATAGTTACAGAAGATGGTGCCGGCGCCGATATTGGCCTTCGCACCCACCTCGCCGTCGCCCAGATAGCTGAGGTGATTGGCCTTGGCCCCCTCGCCTATCTTCACGTTCTTCACCTCGACGAAATTGCCGATATGCACGTCCTTGCCGATGTCGGCGCCGGGACGCAGACGGGCATAGGGGCCGATCAGCGCGCCTTCGGCGACCACGGCCCCCTCAAGGTGCGAAAAGGCGCGGATAACCGCTCCTGACGCCACCTTCACCCCTTCGGCGAAGACGACATTGGGCTCGACCACCACGCCCGGCGCGATCTGCGTATCCCACGACAGGAAGACCGTGTCCGGGGCCGGCATGGTCACGCCGCCCAGCATCAGGGCGGTGCGGCGGCGCGACTGCCAGATCGATTCCGCAAAGGCCAGTTCCACCTGAGAATTGACGCCGGTGACGTCTTCCTCGGACACGAAACAGACCTTGGGATGCAGACCGCGTTCTCTGGCAAGGCCCACCACGTCGGTCAGGTAATATTCGCCCTTGGCATTGTCGTTGCGGACCTCATCCAGCAGCGAAAACAGGGTGGCGCGATCCGCCGCCAGCACGCCCGAATTGCAGGCGCGGATTTCAAGTTGTTCCGGAGTCGCCTCCTTGGCCTCGACGATAGCGCTGAGGTCGTCGGCCCCTTCGATGACCAGGCGGCCATAGGCCCCCGGATCGGCGGCCTCGAAGCCCAGAACGGCCAGATCGGACGTGTCGGCCAGATCGAAGACGGTCTTCAGCGTCTGCGTGTCGATCAGCGGGCAATCGGCATAGGAGACCACGACCTGACCATCGAAATCGCTGAGCGCCGCCTTGGCCGCCAGCACCGCATGGCCGGTCCCCAGAGGCGGGTCCTGTACCACGACGCTATCGGTCCCCAGCCGCTTGCGCGCGCTGTCGCCTACGGAAGGCGAATGCGCGCCGACCACGACGATGATGCGCTCGCAGTTCAGCCCCTCGGCGGCGTCGATGGCCAGGTCCATCATGGCCCGTCCGGCGACCCGGTGCAGCACCTTGGGCAGCGGTGATTTCATCCGCGTGCCCTGACCTGCCGCCAGAATGATCGCGGCGCGTTTGCGGTTTTGGCTCATTGTTTCGATTCACCTGTTGCCGTTCGGCCCGATTTAGACCAAAGCACCGGCGAATTGAACGTGAAAATCAACAGCCGGAGCGATTTTGCACATGACCACCCTACCCGACCTCAGCGGATACGGCATCGCCTTCGACCTCGACGGCACGCTGGTGGAAACCGCGCCGGACATTATCGGCACACTGAACACCATCCTTGCCGAATACGACGTGCCGCCCTTCCCCTATGAAGCGGCGCGCAGTCTGGTCGGGCGCGGCGCGCGCTCATTGATCCAGCGCGGCTTTGCGGCGGCCCATGTGCCGCTGACCGAAGAGGCCGAACTGCCGATGGTCGGACGCTTCCTCGACCTCTACCGTGAGCGTATCGATCAGGAGAGCCACGCCTTCCCGGGCCTCGAAACTGTGCTCGATCAACTGGCCGCCGCCGGCGCGAAGCTGGCCGTGTGCACCAACAAGCCGACGGCACTGTCGGAACTGCTGCTGACCCGATTGGGCCTGATCGGGCGTTTCGGCTCGGTGCGCGGCGCCGACAGCGTGCCGGTGAAGAAACCTGACGCCGTCCACCTGAAGGCCTGCGCCAACGATCTCGGCCTGCCGCTGGACAAGATGCTGCTGATCGGCGATTCCGAGACCGACTATCTGACGGCGCAGAACGCCCATGTGCCCTGCGTGCTGGTCAGCTTCGGCTATTGCGACACGCCGATGGAAGAGATGTCGCCCGCCGCCCTGATCCATCATTTCGACGAACTGCCCACAGCCATCGCCCGGATTGTGCGATAAAAGCTCTTGTCAGGGTCGCGCGCAGCGACTAATAAGCGCGCTCCCTGCTTTGGATGGACGCGTAGCTCAGCGGGAGAGCATTCGCTTCACACGCGAAGGGTCACAGGTTCAATCCCTGTCGCGTCCACCATTCCTAACTCCCCATCTGAAAACTGCGCCAGCACTTTGAACGGCAAGGTGGTTTCTGCGGTTCTATAACCGTCAAAACGCGAATAAATCAGTGGGGCGGCAAAAGCCAGTTTCAACACCGCTTTCTTGTTCTCCAAAACCGGACTTTTCCAAAGAATAGAAGGGTTTGAGAGAAACAGCATGGCGGTTCTATAAGCGCCGTCGAAACTCGGTGTTTTTTCCCGCTTGCGGTCGATCTTCTCACGGATCGCAACCTTTTCCTTTTCAATATCGCGCAGCCGCTTTTCGTACATCGTGCGGGTTTCCAAGCTGGTCGCGTCGATCACAAGATCGATGAGCGTTTCCGCCTTCTTCTCAAGCTTGATCAAATCGTCCTTGAGTGTGACCGCGCTTTTGCGCAAATCGTCCTCCACTTTTTCCCACCATACCTTCACAAGGACGCGCATGGCATCGAATAATGCCGGAGCCGGGCGGATGGTATCGAGTACGGCTTCAAACTCACCTTCGATCTTTTCGCGCCTGATCGACTTGCCGTAGCTGGCACAGGCTTTCGTGTGGCAGCAATAATAGGCGTGATAGGACACCCGCCCCTTTGTCCATCCGGCACGAAGTGGCGCATTGCAATCCGCACAGCAAACGGAACCGCGTAGCGGAAAATCTTCATTGAAGTCTTTCCGCGCGGGCGCGTGAACGGGCACGGCCAAACGCTGCTGAATGCGCTGATACGTCTGATAAGAAATAATCGGCTCATGATGGCCTTTTCTCAAAGACACATTCCAGTCCGGCGCTTCGACATAGCCCGAATAGACCACGCGCTTGAGAAGTTCAGGGACACGCGCATGATGGACGCGCCCCGTGCTATCCTTTGGAAACTCCGCCCGGCTATTGAGAAAGCGGCGCACTTCGGCTTGGGTGGCGAAGCGGCCCGACGCGAAGCCCTCCAAAGCTTCGCGAATGACGCCAGCCACAGGCTCTTGCGGCACAAGGATTTTCCCACGCTCGGTATCAATATAATCATAACCGACAGGCGCGTTGTAGACGTAAAACCCATCCAATAAACGGCCTCGCATCCGCTTAATGACCTGTTCGCCGTTTTTCTTGCGCTGATATTCGGAATTGAGTGCCTGAATGCCTTCGACGTATTCGCTATCGATGTCGTCGCGGAACTCCATAGATGGACATTCAAGGTCGCCGCCTGCGTTTCTGATTTTGCGGCGTAGATCGCGGTGAACTTCGTAATCCCGTGCCAGACGGTCGATATGGTCGATAATGACGACGACGCGAATGCCTCTGGCTTTATACTGGCGCAGCGCGATTAGCATCTCTTTCATCGCAGGACGGCCATGTCGCGCACCGCTAATGGCCTCACGAAACACCTTAACCACTTGATGGTTCCGGTGTTCAGCGAATTCCCGACCTGTCGCGGTTTGCGAGTCGAGGCCATGGCCTAACTTTTCCTGCTTCTTGCTGGAAACGCGGGCATAGATAAAGGCAATACGCTGTTCATTCGTTCTCATGTTGTCCCTTCTCTGTACCGTCGCGGCCTGTCGTATTGAATTTTCCTGTGAAGTCTGTGTCCTTAGAGTCTAACAGATCGGCGTCCACACCGTCACGGATTTTGACAGAGCTTCCCAGATCGAGGCCGTTCATCGAATAGCCCTGTTCGGTGTAAACCGCGAAGCAGGCGATCAGGCTCAAGATTTCGAGATAGGCCACCTTCTCTTCCGCCGTACCCTCAATGCAATCGACAAGGTGTAGATGGTCAGCAAGGTTGATCGTCATAAGGCGCATTTTCCCGGAGGTATGCGCTCTTAATCAGAACGCCTGCCACCGTTTATCAAAGGGTTGTGGAGGTTTAACCCGCGCCCGCCTCCCATTTGGGGGGATGGTCTAAGCCAATAAAAAAGCCGTCGCCTGAAACAGGGACAGCTTGGACGCAGTTTGGGTATTTCTTCCTATATACTGAACTAAAAATTTATAAAATTCAATAGCTTTAAATTTACTCGCCTCGATTGACAAAATTTGACAAACTTTGCCAAAAACTGGATAATGGGTAAAGAGGAGTTACCATCATGGCGACAATGAATGTTTCCCTGCCAGAACCTATGAAGGACTGGGTAGAGGCGCAAGCTGGAAGCGGGCGCTATGCCAATGCCAGCGATTATGTACGTGACCTTATCCGCAAAGATCAGGAACGCGCCGATAAAATTTCTGCGATGCAGAAGCTCATTACCGAGGGGCTCGAAAGCGGCGCACCGCAACCGTTCGACCGGGATTCTTTTCTTGCGCGGATGAATACCCGTACGGCTGGATAATGGGAAACAAGCCTTACCACCTTACCCCCGCCGCTATAAGCGATCTCGAAAATATTTGGACTTATTCGGCCTATACGTGGTCCCCGACACAAGCTGACCAATACATTGCCGGATTAACAAGCGCGTTCGATCTTATCGCCGACAATCCAGAGATAGCGCGTGAACGGTCAGAATACAGCCCTCCCGTGAGGATTTACAGACACCGTTCGCATATCGTGATTTATCAGGCCAGCAAAGACGCCGTCATCGTTATTCGTGTACGCCACGGCAATGAAGACTGGATGGGCGATCTCGCAGGAACAGACTGAAAAATACACTACGCGCCCTCACCAATAATTTCCGACAGTTCACCGTCGCGCCCTATAATAAGTGCAGTAGATAGCACATTCGCAAATATCTGTAAAACTTCAGGAAAATATTTCAAATTTTATGGAATATTAGCCCATTTTAACCCGCCCAGCCTAAAATAGGGGCATGGCGGATAATGAGGGCAAAGTTTCAGTCGGGTTGGTGTCCGGCGAACAGAATAACAAGGACGGACAGCAACCCGACCTCGCCACGGCCGTGGCGACGGCGATTTTTGAAGGTCGCAGCCTAAGCGACCGTTTCGCCCTTCGCGCATCTATCGAAGCCAATGCAGCCCTGAACCAGCCAGGCGCGGAAAACCTGATACTGTCCAAGTCCGGTCCGAATGCCACGCTTGTCGCCGAAGAAAAAGAGAAGGACGACCGCGAGAAGCTGTCAGATATGGCGGTGTCATATTCCGCCCTGACACAGGAACAAGCGGAATGGTCGCGCACCAAGCATGAATATTTCGGTGTGGCTTTGACGGGCGCGGAATGGGGCGAACTGGGCATGCGCCTGCAAACCGATAAACGCATGCAGGACTGGCTTGTAAACCGCCTCATGAAAGACGGCGACAGCCGCGAAGAGGCTGTGCGCAAAGCCAAGGAACTGGCCGATTTAGCGACGATACTTTCCAAGCCTGAAAACCAACGGACCAAGGAAGAACAGGCTAAAGTCGATGCGGCCCTGAAAGACCCGCAGTTTAACAAGATCATGCCGGAACTGAACGAACAGCGAATTGCAGGCAACCAGAAACTGGACGCCGAAAAGCCGCTGCATATGGAGCAAACCCAGTCCGTGGGCGATGGCGCAGAGATATTCGCGTCCGCGCCCAATATGACAGCGCATCATGCAAAGGCCAATGCCGCTACCGTGCCGCTGGATAACCCGGAAAAGCGCCCGGCACCCGCGCCACTCGCTGCGCCTGATTTAAGCCTATTGGGCTAACGCGCACCGCCAGTTTGATCGAGCCATTTCACCGCGCTGGCGCTCAACTCTGTATCGCCCATAAAGACGAGCAAGCGGGGTTCATTGCCGACGCCTACGGCGTAGATTGTCGCGCTATGCCCTTTCGGATGCCAGAACATGACCATAGGCAATCCATGCTGTTGCGTACCGTCGCTGGCGGTATGAACGGTGTCCGCGATAATAACGGGCCGCGTACCCGCCGTTTCTTTTTCCCGCACTTCCGCATCGAACTTGCCGCCGAACAGGAACGCTTTGCGCGTGCCGGGCTTACGGGCGTCATATAGCCTGATATTGGCCAGCTTCGCCCTAACACAGACATTTGCCGACTTTTCAACGCGGGGCAGATCGCCTTCAATCTGATACCCCACCGTGAAATCCGCGTTCGAGGTCACGGCATTCATATAGCGCGTGACCCGGACGCCAGTTTCAAGTTCCGGTGCATCATTGATCACCTTGCGGTCCCCGATAATCAGGATGGATTGTCCTTCCGCAGCCAGCGCCGCCTTCATCTTATCGAGCGACAAGCATTGCTTTGGCTCAAGCGCGAACGCCGCAGATGAAGCGTACAACGAAGCCGCAAAAGCACCCGCACCGACACAGATTTTGGGAAGAACAGACATGAAACCACCCGCAAGAAATACCGGGATGGCTTATCAAGCATGCAACCGTATCGGCAATTTAGTTGCTTGATTTGTTTAACAATTAGTTTGATTATTGAGTTAATATTTTACCGCTTCGTATCTGGCGGCGCATTTCTGCATCACTCAACTTTTTTCACCGCAACACTATTGCCGATAATGTTGCAACTTCGGAGGCCGCCGTGTCGTTTATCCAGTTTTCCCCATGGCAGGTGTACGACGACAGCGGCAGGCGCAAATACCTCAACGAGGCCGAGCGTCAGCGCTTTCTTGACGCCGCCGACCGCATGGCCCCGCACATACGCGCCCTTTGTTATGTGCTGGCCTATACCGGATGCAGGGTCAGCGAAGCGCTGAACTTAACGCGGCATAATCTGGACATCGAGCAAGCTAGCCTCACATTCAAAACCTTGAAGCGCAGACGGCCCGCCTTCCGGTCAGTCCCAATTCCGATAGAACTTGTTGAATTGTTGATAGGCTTGCCGCCCATCGGCAATGAGCGACTGTTTCCCATGTGCCGTGCGACCGCATGGCGGGCCGTCACGCATGTCATGCGATTGGCGAAGGTGGAAGGCCCGATGGCATCGTGTAAGGGGCTGCGCCACGGCTTCGGCATTCGTGCCGCATCCCGCGCCGTGCCGCCGAACCTGATTCAGCGCTGGCTAGGCCACGCCTCAATCGTCACGACCAGCATCTACCTCGACGCCGTGGGGCAGGAGGAGCGGGATTTTGCGGACCGGATGTGGTAAAAAACTATCACTCACACGTTCAATGCCACTATGAACATGATCGAATGAAGGCAATATTCCCTTATATACTACTCCCGTCATTTTCAGATTTCAGATGAATTTCCTTTTTGACTAAGGATTCTATCAAATCTTTCTTACCTTCAATTATACCAGAAACTTCTTCTATATTGTTGAAATCCACATCATTTACTCCAGAACGAACTCCAAATATAAAAGACCTAGAAAGTGAAGGCGGCTCCACAAGATATCCTTTAATTATATCCCCATCCCTCTGTTTAATAAATTTATATAAGCAGAACCCAATTGAAACTCCGCTATTTGAAAGTTCACTATATTCAATTAATGTTTTATCAAATGAATTTATAAAATCCACATGCCTTATGTGCTTTATTTTTCCCGATTCAATTATAACCCCTTCTATAAGCGGCCCATTTTTTCCAAAATTTATGCGTATCACCGCGTGATTTACAATATTATTGTTAGGGCCGATTAAGGTATTAACCCAAATTCCCGCCTTATTCACTATGAAACGTCGATTTGGGCCGCGCGTATGAATATCTTTTGAATAATCCACAGACCAAGTTTCAGATGCCTTCTCCCTCCAGAGAATGTCAAAATGAAGTTCAAAAAGATCAATTATAGATTGATCAGATGACTTATAAACACTAGTTACAGTCTTCGCCTTATCATAAACCCAACCAAAATATACCTCTTTAAATCTAGTTTGAGAATTTTCTATTATAATAAAATTTATAATAGGCATCGTACTTTTTATAACTGAAATCCTATGCTCTCCGCAGGCATCAGATTTATTTTTAAAAATCCTTGTATGGCGAAAATCGTGAAGCTCGTTAACGCTAATTATGTCGCTCCAACTATTAGAATTGTCGGCTGATAAAAACTTCTCATATATTCCACAAATATCATTTTCAATTGCGGAGCTTATTCCCGGCGCACCACCAACATTTAAAAATGTGTTTTTAACAGAAGTTGAATTTAATATTGATTTATAAAGCTCAGTTCTCACAGAGTTACTTGGGCCGACATATTGAATTGCTGCAGAAGAACTAATGGCACTGATAAGTTCAGAATGAGAATTATCTTGACGTTTTTCACGCGCCATATCCGCTACAACCATTGATATTCGCTCACCAGCAAAGCCAAAAAGCAAGGCAAGCATTGAAATTTTGAATGAATCTAAATTTTCCTTGAAATAATCACCCCCAGATACATCAGCCGAACTTGGTACACTATACGACAAGACAGAGTAGGAATAGAAACCTATTGCCAGCAACCATCCAAATATACTAATAAATTTACTTAAATAATCTAACTTTAAAGATGAGTTACTCGAAAGGTTGCTTTTCATGGCAAGTTCTCCAGATGCACGCCATTTAAGCGTTAAGGATGCGTTGGAAGTCATGGCAATCGGAGCCGCAATCCCGACAGCTATCGCATTCGGAATCGCGGCAATCGCACACTATGTATCTTTAAAGGATGTTCCCCCGCCTGAGCTTCCCAGAACTATCGAAGCACCGCAATCGCCAAATCCTTAATTCGCGCGAATGTTGCGCGTTTGCAACCGTCGCAAAAAGTTGCTTAAAATGAAAGGCGTTCCCCCGCTGATGGTAGAGCATCGTGAGCTTAGTGGATCGAACGCACGTCGCGTATCCACACCATCCATGGAGCGATTTTGAAGTAGGGCCGCGTGCTAATAACAAACAAATGCGGCTGATTGGCGATTCTCACTATCTGGCTATTGCCAAGCGCCAGCACATCCTCGGATTGCAGCACCGGGCGCTTGCTTTCAGATAGTGACGCATTGGCCGCTTCCAGCTTGCCCCCGCTATGGCTTTGCCCTTGGCTTAACACCGTCATATTGCCGGACCACAGGCTTATATCCCGTAACAACGCCGGGTCTTGTGTATCCTTCATGGTGAAGCACTGGGCCTGATCTTCGATCTCAAGCACGTCGGGCTTCGACCATTTTCCCTCAAGCGACTGGCGACCTTGCGAGAACACCCAAGGCTGCACGCCCTTCCCGCGATAAAGGCGGAGCGTCCGCATAAACGCATGTCCGGGGGGAAGCTGCGCAAACTCGTCAAGCAATAAAGTGGTGCGCAACGGGCCGCGTTCGGCGGCTATCGCTTCAATCGCCACATTGATAATCAGGCTGATCCACGGTGCGGCAACATCCAGCTTGTCGGACCGCACCATGATATAAACTGTGCATGGCTCATGCTTGAGACGGCGAAAATCGAACTCATTGACGAGCGTAGCGTTGGCGAGGCTCTTTTCCGCCTCGAACGCAGTCACGGCCTTATTCAGGACGCTCTTATACGCAGCCCACTGCGTCACGGCGTTCTGGAAGATCGAGCGCATGGCGGCGGCGCGGCGGGCGATCCCCGTAATGCCGCAGCTTTCCATCATGACGAACGTAGTATCCATATCCTCGTCGGATGCCTGCACCTTCGCCCACAGCCCCGCCAGATTGCAATTCTCCTGATCCAGATGGGCCAGATATTCCATTGTCACGGACAGAAAATCGATGGCCCCGTCACGCGGCCATGTTTGTTCGTTTTTCACCACCGGGCACAGGATATGCGCCAAGTCAGCCGCTTCCGTGTCGATCTTGCGCCCCGCATTTACAATGTCGATCAGGACTTGCAGCGGATTGATGCGCGTATTCGGCAGATCATGCAGGCCGAACGGGTTCAGGCAGATGCAGGTGTGGCCGGGCAATGAAGCGCGCAGTCGATACGTGGCAAAGGCGTTTTCCCCGTCCTTGACGTCGATTACGATAAGGCTGCGGTCACGCACATGGGCAAGATTCGGCAGCACATAATTGATGCCCTTGCCGCCGCCCGTGCGCAGGTAGGTCAGCAACGGCCCGTCGCCGTTGAAAAACACCATACGCCCATTGAACGTACCTAGATACAGCCCGTTCATGTTGAAAAGGCCAGCACGTTCGGCATCTTTCATGGTGGCAAGCCGACCGTCGCCCAACTGACCGGATGCTTGCGCCTCATCCATGAAGGCTTCCAGTTCCTTGGCCTTCTTTTCGGCGCGGGCGGCCTGCAACTGGTTGAAGAAGAACTGGTACAGGGACATCAATCCCTGCACCAGTCCGAGAAAGCCGTTACCGCTTCTCATGGATCGCGCCATCTTCTTCCGGGATGGCGTCATCTTCCGCCCACACGGGAAGCGGCAGAGGCGGCTTCGGGCGCAGTTCGTTCAGCTTGGCGATATACTCGTCCGGCGTCGGCATTGATGGCAGACCCCTTAAAGCCTTCATATCCACTTTTGCTGTGTCCCGAAGTTCCGCCATCAGTTCACGCTCAAGTCGTTCAGAATAAGACAGAGCGGAATCGCCCATGCCCGGCGCGGCAAGGTTCAGGACGCGGCCCCACATACGCGAAAGATTGACGATACCGACATCACCGGACTGTACCGCCTGCTTAAGCTGCACTGTCACATGTTGAAGATATTGCTGCATCCGGGCCAGCATTTCGGCCTGAATGCGGACGATCTCCCACTGACCTTTGTAGGTTTCGGCCAGAAACTGGACATTGGCGTCGAAACGCTTTTGTTCCAGTTGGTAGTTATATTCGTTTTGCTGGCGGTAGGCATCGAGGCGCACCGTGAACTTGGCTTCCGAGCGCTTGACCGCCTTCGTCACTTCCTCCTGAACCAACGATTCATAGGTTTTAACGATGTCGGAGGGCTTCCAGTCGAAGGGGAAGTACTTTTCCGCGCCGACAAACAGGAAGATGGTCAGAAGGGACGCGAACAACGCCGCAATGGCAGGCGACACGTCCTTGCGTCCGTTGCCCTTCGTGGTGGTCAGCGTGCCGCTGGCTTTCAGCGCGTCAGCATCCGCCGGCGCACCCTTGGTTTGTTCCGGGCCGTCCGCGCCGTAGCGCAGGGCGATTTCATGGTCTTGGGGTTGATCGTTCATATAAGGCTCCCGCCGTGGGTTGGTGACGGGAGCGGTGTATCAGCGCGTTTTCTGAAACTTGGGGGGATGAAAAAGGGCCGCGCCCATTACACCGGACGCGGCCCTTTGTGGATCGGTGGAAAGAAGGTCAGCGTCGTTGCCGCGCTTCTTTTAATGTCATGGTGTGTGCGGCCCGTCTGGCATCGCCCGGCAATGGCAACAGGCCCGGGCGCTTGATGCGCAGCGCCACGGTCAAAAGCTCACACCGCGCTTGAAGGCGCAGCGACGGATCGTTCGCCGGGGCGAGCGTGACATATTCCCAGATGTCCCGGATGCAGGTGTAGGATAAATCCTGCCCGAAAAAATCATCGTCTGGCAGGCCTTCGACTTCGACCAGTTCGCCGCTTTCACGCAGCAGAATACCGTCAAAGTCCCGCAAGGCTTCCGCATAGAACTCCGTCACGTCCCGGCGCGGGAAACCCAGCGCCATCAACGCGCGGATCACCTGATGCATAAATTCGCGGTCACGGAAGCGCCAGCGATCCGGGATAATCTTAACCACTCGCTTGAAATTGTCGTTGGCCGCATCGAGGCAACCGCAATAAGCGTGAATACAGGACGAACAGCGCAGATCGTTCTTGGACATGACAAACCCTCGAAATATCATGGAGAAAGGACGGACAGATTCGAAAAATCCGGCCCGTGTCAGATGGGTGAAAAAGCTGCGCAGCGCCCGTTCTGGGTTAACCCTCGATAAACCATAACCCTGAAAATCAGATTTAGAGCCAAGGTTAATATGAGCCGTTTTCGGAAAAATTTTAACCTTGTTTAGCCCCCGAATTTCTGTCTCAAGCCAGATAAAAAACAGTGGAACATGGGCGCAGAAGGCACTTTCCGAAGCGCAAATAACCAGACCACCGGACGCATAACTAACATCCAGAACCCGGCACATCTCTAACTGCAAGCTGTCGGTTGTGTTACAACCGCGAGCTTGGCAAGGGGCGCTGCGCCCCCGTTGCATCCCCAGCTATCCGCCGTTTCGATCTGGCCCATTCCCACTCAAGTCCTGCCTTGGTCTGACGACCAGGGCAGGCTTTAAGGTCACGGGCCGAACTCAACGCCGGGCAAAACGTCTGGCCGTTTCATCACCAGTCAGGCGCGGCCCTCGCTCCCGACACCCATGGTCATGCGCATGCCGCCTGAACCTGCACAACCTTCCAGATTGAGGGGCCAACCGTTCCGATATGGATGCGACCTAAAGGGACATTCAGCGCCCCTCTGGACACCCTCGACCAACGGGCTTTTCGCCGCCCTTGGAATCCCACGACCACCGCCCGCAGATGGAGCCGTCAGTGTTTCGGCGCTGAACTCGACCAACCCTGCGCGGATTGGATGCCGTCTAATGCTGACCCATGTAATGGGAATCCCAAGGCCCCTTTGCAATGAGCGCAATGGATTTCTTCTTTAAACTGGCAACACCTGCCTTTACGCTGTTGGCGTCATGTCCCAGCAATTCCGGCAGAACATCCGCCAACATCGGAAGCCCCTTAATTCGCCGATCAGCCATGTATTTCAGCGCGTCAGCTTCCTTAGACACATTCATCCAATGGCCGATCTCTGCACCGAAGTGCGTCTCCATCTGCACATCTTCAATTCGAAGCCACGGCTCAATAAGGTGAACCTTGCCATTCCGAACATGCCACAGCGGAAGATAATCACGCGAAAACGGCACTTCCGATCCGTCCTTTAGCGTCCAAAAGCCGTAGGGCCGCCAGAGGCGTTGCGGCAAAAAATCAGCAGGCAGATGTCTGGGAGTGATGACCTCAAAGTCCGCGCAATCGCCAAAACCAGTGTCAAACAGCACATGCGAAGCATATCCGTAGTATGTTAGATAACCAAACTCGGTTATCGGCTTTCCTTTCATTCTAACGACAGTACCCGGCATACGCCGACCCGAACCAATCATGCCTCGATGACGCCAGATTGAGAATAGAACTGCTACATGGTCATCGTGTGACCATTGCTTATCTCCGGCCAAATGGCTTGATGAAAGCGCAGTCAGAATTTCACTGGGCCTCGATTGCGTATACGGCAGCAACTGCATCGCAAGCGTAGAATAAAAATCTCTAAAACGTTCAACAGACCAGTTCTGATCGAATTCCGTAGGAGGCATCTCATTATGACATTGCTCTAAATCATGCCAATCCGAGTATCCCAGAGCATCAGATATGCTCTCTCTAACCTTAGAAAGATTAATTTTTCTAAGGTTTTTTGCAATTTTTTGAGTGGCCTTTTTAGGACGCACCAAAGATGGGAAGTAAATCCTCATCGAAACCTCCAGTGTGCGGCTTTTGACTTGTCCACTTAGCCCGCGCAAATTGGATGTTCGACGGGATAACAAAATTCAATATCCATACCCCGATGGGCTTCACCATTGTGGACGGCACGGGAGGAACTCCGCTGTCGTCAGCAGCGATACGATTCGCCCATGCCGTCAACCCGAGAATTCGCTATGGGACGTACAAGTATCAGCGTTCCACCATTTGGCGTAAAGCGACTATAGGTCGCACACCCAATCTTCCGGCGGTGTCTCGAGGTATTCCACTTGAGCTTTAAATTGTCGCCCAGCTTGCTGAGACAATCTCTGGATTACAGCACGAGACTGCTCATCGACATCAAATACCATTGGATGAACATCTTTGCCTTTATTTCCCCACAGGGGCGGAACAAGCATATTACCCTTGCACGAAATCCACGCTAGGCGATAATTGCTTACGAGCCCTTGCCTAACTTCCTCCCACCAAGGATCATCATTATCCCTATAGTACGGCTGAGCATGCCTTAAATTATCTATCTTTTGTTCGCAATATTGGACAAGCGCGAGAGGTACTGGCGTATGATATCCAATGAAAAGTTCATCCTCAAAATGAAAGGTCATTCTTGCTATGACCTTTCCTCCAGAGATTTTTTCAATTTTACTTCTATTATCCCCGATTTTATAGGGGCGGACCTTTTTGCCTTTATAGGCGTTTAAATGTTCAAGGTACTCCGCCTGTCGGGTTTCGACACAGCACCTTAACTCCAGCGCTGCATAGAATAAGCTCTCTTTTGTTCCGTCTAACAGGCGCTCTCGCGCCCTGTGTAAATAAGAACCCGCAGCAACCCCGTAAATATTGCTTTTCATTCGCCAAACAAAACACTGAAAAAAGCTTGGTTACGCTTTTTTGCATTGGCTATCAGTGTGTCATAACCCATAGCTTGAATGAAAATCTGCTCATTATCCCGGAACCGCACATATATGTCTGGGTTCCAATCATTTTTAAAATCGTGACCTTTTAGCACTTTAATCAAAGACGGCTTAATATCCGCAACAATATACGCAAACCGCCGCACTACCCCTCTAAAAGCGAAATGACTCCCATCGGTCTTTGCGATCCCACCGGCAACGGTCGCATCCTCCAATGTTTTAATCACCTGCATTACCGGGTCGTGCTTTATATCGCCAAAAACATAATCGTCCCGGCTTGGCCTTTTGAACTCAACGATGTTGATAGTGGTGCCGTCATTATCTCCCAAAACCAAGCTGTCATCAAAAAAGGCCAAGTCAGGAATCTTATCGCCTTTCTTGCGGCCCTTTCCATGCATCGCACGATCACTGGAGATGTACGGCAAAAATGCCAGCGCATCGTCAATCAGCCAAAGGTTATGTTCAAAATAATCTTTATCGGCGCTATCGGAAAAACGCTTAAATACCAAGTCATGAATTGTATCTTCGGGCGCATGGGTACCCGATGTGCCATATTTACGGGCAGCCTCAATGAGTTCTATCACTTTCTTTCGATGCACAACATATTCAGCCAAAGCTTCCTTGTTGGTTTCATCTATTTTTTCAACGATCTCTTATCTTCGCCATGTAATCATCGGGATTATTGGCGGCACTGGTGATAGCTTTGGACAAATCGCGCGACACCCTGTATCTCTCAATAGCAAGATTTGATACAAAATCCTGCGCTTTCCAGTTATTTGGCTTTCCGGAAACGTAATCGTGGACCGATCTACCCTTCAATCCAATTCTTAGAATTGGATTTTCTTTTAACGCACCTTCCAACTCTTTTGATTGAGCGGTTTTAATTTTAATAATCTGACTTTTTTCGGTATTTTGAATTATATCTCCAACAGATGAGACAATTTCTTCAATTGTCGATGGAGATATATTTATTCCAGTGCGGGCATCATTGAGCCTACGTTCAAATGCACTCGATCGCACAACCGCAATAACAATATAATTGTTATTTTCTTCGTCTGTAAAAAAAGCCTGCCCCAACAAGTTGGTCAGATCACGCGGATTGCCAACGATTCTATCGCCAGCGGCAAATAGTAAGCAGTGATTTTTAAACGAACGGGTCTTTGGAACCTTCGTTATAGAATATTCTATGCTTTCATCGATACCATCTATCGCGCATAGAAAATTCCCAGACTCTGATTGAATAAAAATATCTCTAAAATAGCTAGTAATGCTTTCAGGTTCATTCGCGTCAAAACGAATGGTTATCTCTGGCAACCACTTATAAAGAAAATATGGAAGAAAATGACTTCCTATATGATCAGCAATATCTTTTCTATCAAAAGATTTTACAAGTTCAAACCACTCCGGCAACAGTTCATTATAATCGACACGAAGACCAACGTGTGAAAAATCTGGGTCACCGTCGTTGAATATAAATTCATTTTCCTGATTAACATCAAATCTAAAAGTTCTTTTCAGATTACCAGATCCAGACTCATATCGACTTGAATACAGAAGTCTATAAAAAACCTTAAAGGCTATGAATCGCCCGAAACCTCGACCATTTTGCTTTAACTTGTGGCCTGAAAATGGCGTTTTGAAAGACAAATAATTATCATCATCCAGACCAACTCCATTATCGGTCACTGAAATCATAATTTTGTTCGGGTCATCAAGATCATTTATAGCGATTTCAATTTTACCTGACTCTTTAGCCTTACTCCCAAAACGGGCTTCCAAGCCGTGCATGGCATTGGATACGGCTTCAAGCGTAGGCAACAAAAAGCCATGAAGGTCCTTGCTAAGGTGCGTTCGTTCAAGAACAGCCACCATATCAGGCTTAACGAGCGTATCCGTGATATCGGGTTTACTATCCAATTTTGCTGCGCCCCCTGACAAACGCCCACAGCCCGACACAAGTTCAACCGGGAGTGGCTGGAATGCAGTTCTGCACATTCCATCGATTCATTCAAGCGCTTGGGATATCCTGCGATAACCCCAAATGCTATGAAAATCCGCCTGATAAAGTATTATCCAAGCCCCAATCCCCTATCTAAACCTTGTCCACGCTCGCGTGATGATTGACGGGTTTCGCGTGACGGTGCGTTCCGAAACCGTGCCACGTCCTTATAAAGCGCCATAACCTGCATGGCGTGGCGTTCCCGCGCCGCCATGATTTTTCTTTGCAATTCCTGCCGTTCTTTGAGCTGCGCTTCCAGCAAAGCCTGTTTTTGCGCCCGGTCGCGCTCAAGGCAGAAGAAGGCTTCCATCTCGTTTTGTGAGGCTATGGCGGCATGTTCACCCGTCACGCGGTCCCATAAGCCCTTCCAGCCGTGCCGGATGCGTTCAGCCCGTGCGCGTGTTTCCGCCTTGTGGCGGACGGCCTGCCCGTCATCGAGCCTTTGCCGTTCCAGCTTATGAGCGGCCTTCATGGCGTCCCGCTGTTCCGCCAGCGGCTTCATCTGATTGGCAGCGATCCGCTTGGCTTCCTTAATATGGGCTTGCAGGCGCGGTGTGAGTGTAACCGCTATATGCGCCCGTGTCTCTTCGACCGACCGCAAACCGTCCGGCTCACCCAGCTTGGCAAGCACGTCCTTGGCACGTTTGCCGATCATGCGCGAAAGCGCAAACACTTCGCCTTCATGCGTCATGACGACATGGGCGCGGGCGTCGCCCCGCGCGAGAAACAGGCCTTTTTCTTCCAAAGCCCGGTCAAGCGTCTGAACGCCATCCGACACGGCCCAGCATTCCTGCACCGCCTGTTTCAGGTCTTTGGCGTTGAGGCCCGCCCGCTTGGCCTGTTGCCATTCTTCCAGCGTAAAATTGCGTGGATCACGAAGCTTGGAATCCATAAACCCGCGCGGCATGGTCCAGCCATTTTCAAGGTAAAGCGCTTTCGACACGTCCCGCAGTTTGGTTTTGAAAAACGGCATATCGATTGCCGTCATGCTGTCCGCATCTATCCTCGACCAGACGCAATGCGCATGGCGGCGACCTTCCTTTTCATGGAAGACGATCATGCGCGGCTGGCCTGTCAGGCCCAGCCGTTCCTCGATCTTTTCGATGGCGTTTTCAAAAACCTCCACGCGGACGTTTTCATGTCCGGGCGGATTCAGGCTTAGGGAGAATAGATATTGCTTACAGCGCGTTCCCATGCTGACGGCCTGCGCCTCTTTCATGGCGTCGAGCACGTTATCGGACACGAAGCCGCGCACCTCATGGACACTCACATGGTCATTATCTTGATCGTTTAACAGGTGACGGCCCAGTGCCATGCCGCCGCTGCGCTTGGACGCTTCAAGGATCATGCCTCATCCTCCAAACCTAACGCCTGCACCAACAGGCGGCGCATATCGGAGATTTGGCTGCAAGCATATTGCAGAGCGGCTTCGGTTTCAGGCATGACGGGCAATGTGCCGAGATTGGCCTGTCTGGCTAACTGGTTAAGGTTGGATGCAAGACCGCTATCGCCCAGCTTCCCAAGCAGCTTGGCATAGGCAGCGTGGTCGGCAATCGGCTTGCGCCGACGAACACGCGGCAGCGGCAAATCGGATGAAAGCGCCCGATGCAGTATGAAAGGGCCGAGTGGCAGGCCCGCAGCCATATCCACCAGACGCTCATACAATTCGAGCGCCATGCGAATCGTCAGCGTTCGCGTGGGTGGGGCTTTGGGTTTTTTCATACTGTAATTGACATACGCCGACGCCCCCGCATCTTTGGGGGGATGCGGGCGTCGGACTTGGTTCAGGTTACGGGAATAAAAAAAGCGGCCCGTAGGCCGCCTTGAAATTAGATATTGGGTTCGCGCTGTGGTCGCCGTTTTCGGGCTGGCCGGGAAGTGGTCATCTGCTCACCAAGTATTGGCCTAGGGCTGGGTGCTTGGAGCCGACAGGGTGTCAGATTTTGACCGTCATCTTCCAGAGAGGAATGCTTCAAAATCTCATCCCAGTTATCCAGAACATCGAACAATTGTTTCAATATTCCGCCGTCTAGGTCCACCATTCCTCCTCCACAATCGACATGAATGCTCTCAAACCGTTGCCCCATAACGGCTTTGAGCATTCGTGCGTAATGGTCCCCAAACGGTCTCATGACGATTGTGCGGGTGGAGTGTTACGATTCAATGGCCCGCTAAGCCAGAATTTCTCAATAGAATCAGCAGCTAATGGCTTACAGCCGGTTACGACTCCCTGTTACGATTCTGTGCGTTCACCGTCAGGTTAGCGCCGCCCACTCCAAAACCAGAAGGCGTTGATCGGTATTAGCGAGCATCTGTATGTCTATGGAGTTGAATATGCTTCCAGCGCCAAGCGCATATGAAACCGTTGTCCAATTACCCCGGCGCTCATTGAACTCCGGCGTAAACAAAATTGTTTCGACCACGACCCCTCCAATTACGTGTACAGAAGACGTTGGATTACGTGATGCCGCCAGTCCGCTCTTACAGAGTCTGAATTTGCGTCATTCAAATTGTCTCAAGCGAATGGTGCTCTAAGCCCTCTTCGTCGCCTCGGCGCTGTCCGACTCGTCCTCGGTCAGGATGCGCTCCAGTTCCTTCTGGCTCAGGCGCGTGAAATTGACCAGATCGGGCTCGGAATCGAAGAAGGCAAAGGATTTGCGCAGGGTGACGACGTCGTGCTGCAAAAAGGCCCTGGCCCGGCGCTCGACCTGCGCCTTGGGTGCCCCCAGCGCGATCAGCGCCTCGCGCGCGACGGCCAGCGACGAGTCCAGCGTCTCCCGGTGATAGTAATCCACCCCGGCCCGATCCAGCTCATAGGCGTGGCGGCGGTTGCGCGCCCGCGCGAAGACCTTGAGGTGCGGGAAGTTTTCCTTGGCCAGTTGCACGATGCGCACAGCCCCTTCGGCGTCGTCGATGGCGACGATCAGCATGCGCGCCTGCTCCGCCCCCGCTGCACGCAGCACGTCCAGCCGCGTGGCGTCGCCGAAATAGGCGCGATTGATGCCGAAGCGTTGCAGCAGTTCGATCTGATCCGGATTGTTCTCCAGAATGGTCACATTCACCCCCTGCGAGCGCAGGAAGCGGCCGATGATCTGACCGAAACGGCCGAACCCGGCGATAATGATACTGTTGCGCTCCTCGATGGTGTCGGGGGCTCGCTCAGGCAGAAGCGTCAGGAAGCGCGGCACCACATACCGGTTGAAAAGCTCAAGACAGAGGGGCGTGACGCCGATGGAGATAGCCACCACAAGCGTCAGAAAACGGCGCAGATCCGGCGTCAGCAGGTCGAGTTGCCCCGACAACTGAAACAACACGAAGGCGAACTCGCCGCCCTGTGCCAGGGAGAGCGCCAATCCCGACCCGGCGATATTGTCCATACCGAAGCGCCGCGCCAGCCCGTAGAGGATAAGGCCCTTGATGGCCATCAGGCCGATAACGGCGGCCAGCAACTGCACGGGCTGGGTCAACAGGCGATCGACATCCATGCCCATGCCGACCGAGATGAAGAACAGGCCCAGCAGCAGGCCCTTGAACGGCTGGATGTCGGTCTCGATCGTCGTCTTGTAGGGTGAGTTGGCCAGAACCACGCCACCGAGAAAGGCCCCCAGCGCCGGCGACACGCCGACAAGCTGCATCAGAATGGTCACGCCGACCACCAGCCCCAGCGAGGTGGCGGTGAACACTTCGCGCAGATTGGTGCGGGCGATACGCGGCAGGAAATAGCGCGACAGGAGTTGCCCGCCGGCGATGACCACGGCGATGGTCGACAGTCCTGCGACGGCCTGCGCCCAGACGGGCAGGCTCTCCACCAGACTGCCCCCATGCGCCGCCGAGGCGTGTCCGCCGCCTGCCGCCAGCAGCGGAATGATGATCAGTATGGGAATGACGGCGATGTCCTGAAACAGCAGGACGGAGAAGGTGGTTTCGCCCACCTGGGTCTGCATCAGGTGCTTTTCCTCCAGCATCTGAAGCACCAGCGCGGTCGAGGACATGGACAGGGCCATGCCGACGGCCAACGCGGTTTCCCAGCCGACATTCAGACCGAACCTGGTCAGGGCCATGATGGCCCCCATCAGGGCCAGGGACGACAGCACGACCTGCAAACCGCCCATGCCGACAATGGTCCGCCTCAGCCGCCACAAAAGCGCGGGCTCCAGCTCAAGCCCGATGAGGAACATCATCATCACGACGCCGAATTCGGCGAAGTGCATGGTCGAGGTGACGCGGTCGATGAAACCCAGACCCGACGGTCCGATCAGTATGCCGGCAATCAGATAGCCCAGCACCGCGCCCAGCTTGAAACGCGCCGCCAGCGGCACGACCAGACAGGCCGCCGCCAGAAACACGAACACATTGAGCAATAAACCGGTATCCACGCCATCTCTCCGCAATCGTCGTCAAAAGATAGGGGTGTTCGTGCCGGTTTCACAATAGGTTGCGCGACAAAAACCCCGTTGCGGCCGGCGATGGTTGACACGGTGAAGCGCGTCGTCTCAACTGTGACCATGAGCGACCTTCCGCCTCCGGACCTTTTCACCCTGACCGAACGCAGCGGGCCGCTGGTTATTGCCGCCCCCCACGTCGGGACCTATTTGCCGCCGGATATTGCCGCGAAGCTCAATCCCGTGGGTCTTTCGGTGATGGAAACGGACTTCCACGTTCACCGCCTCTACGACTTCGCCCCGGAGCTTGAAGCGACGACCCTGTTCGCCACCCATTCGCGCTACGTCGTTGATCTCAATCGCGATCCGCATTCATCGCCGCTCTATCCCGGCCTGTTCGAGACGGGCCTGTGTCCGCTCAGCGATTTCGACCGACACCCCATCTATCTGGAGGGGCAGGAACCGAGCCTCACTGAGACCGAGCAGCGGCGTTTCCAATACTGGTTTCCCTATCACGCCAGGCTGGAAGAGGTGCTGGAGGCCACGCGCGCGCGCCACGGCTTCGCGCTGCTGATCGACGCCCATTCGATCCGCCCGTCCATCCCGTTGCTGTTCGAAGGCGCCCTGCCCGATCTCAGCTTCGGGTCGGACAGCGGCCGCACCCTGCCGCCCGCCGTCACCGAGGCCCTGCAGAGTTGGATGGCGCAAACGACCGACTGGTCCAGCGTACTCGACGGGCGCTTCAAGGGCGGCTTCACCACGCGCGGTCACGGACGTCCCGAAGACCGCATCTACAGCTTGCAGATCGAGATCGTGCAAAGCTGCTATCTCGACATGAGCGACCCGACACGCTTTGACGCCGAGCGCGCGCGTCCGTTATCGCAAACGCTGAAACCGCTGCTGGAGGCCTTGATTTCGGCCGCGAAACAGGCCAATTGAGCCGCGAAATTCCCAAGCTTTTCCGGAGAGCTGTAATGAGCGCGCGCGGCAACATCATCGACGGCTTCGGCTACGCCAGGGGCCTGCGCGAGCGCATCGCCGAGCGCGTGACCAGGCTCAAGGCCGATCACGGCCTGACGCCCTGTCTGGTGGTGGTGATTGTCGGCGAAGACCCGGCCAGCCAGATCTACGTGAAAAACAAGGGCGAGACGACCAGGGCCGTCGGCATGGACAGCCGCACCATCGTCCTGCCGGCTGAAACCACCGAGGCCGACCTGCTGAAGCTGATCGGTGAGTTGAACGCCGAAACGGCGGTCAACGGCATTCTGGTGCAATTACCCCTGCCCGCGCACATGTCGTCGCTCAAGGTTATCGACGCCATCGACCCGCTGAAGGATGTCGATGGCTTTCACGTCCAGAACGCCGGGCGACTGGCGGTCGGGCTCGACGCTATCGTTCCCTGCACCCCGCTGGGCTCGCTGATGCTGCTCAAGGATGCCTTGAAAACGCACGGAGACGGCAACCTGTCGGGCCTCAACGCCGTCATCGTCGGGCGCTCGAACATCGTCGGCAAGCCGATGGCGCAACTGCTACTCAACGAAAACTGCACCGTCACTATCGCCCATTCGCGCACGAAGAACCTGGCCGAGCTGTGCCGAACCGCCGACGTGCTGGTCGCCGCCGTGGGTCGCCCGAAATTCGTGCAAGGCGACTGGATCAAGGATGGCGCCTATGTGATCGATGTCGGCATCAACCGCATCGAAGTTGACGGTAAAGGTAAGATCGTCGGCGATGTTGATTTCGACGCCGCCCTGCCGCGCGCCACGGCCATCACGCCGGTGCCCAAGGGCGTCGGCCCGATGACCATTGCCTGCCTGCTGAACAACACCCTGCAAGCCGCCTGCGTTCAGCACGGCCTGCCTGTGCCGAGCGACCTGTAAATGAGCGCGGGCGTCGTCATCATCGGCGCGGGCCATGCCGGCGGCTCGACGGCGGCCTTCCTGCGCCAGTACGGCTATAAAGGCGAGATCACCCTGATCGGCGACGAGCCGCACCTGCCTTATCAGCGCCCCCCCCTGTCGAAGGCGTGGCTTAAGGGCGAAGCGTCCGGCGACGACCTCTATCTGCGCCCGCAGGCATTCTACGACGAGGCCGACATCGCCGTGTGGCTGGAGCGGCGCGTCGAAGCCATCGACACGGTGGACAAGACCGTCACCATCGATGGCGAGCAGATCGTCTATGAGTACCTGATCCTCGCCACCGGCTCGAAGGCGCGGCCTTTCGGCTGTCCCGGCGCGAAAGACACGCCCTACCATATGTTGCGCACCATTGCCGACGCCGAATGGCTCAAGCCGCAACTGACCGAGGGCCGCCGCATCGGCCTGATCGGCGCGGGCTATGTCGGCCTCGAAGTCGCCGCGTCGGCCCGCAAGCTGGGTTGCGAAGTGACGGTGTTCGAGCGCGAACCGCGCATTCTGGCGCGCGTGGCGTCGACCGTCCTGTCGCAAGCCTTTACCGGCATCCACCGCACTAACGGCGTCGATCTGATCACAGGGGCGGACGTGGTGAGCGTCAGCGCTGAAGGCGAGTTGCGACGCGTCCACATGGCTGACGGCGTGGTACACGATTTCGACGTGCTGCTGGTCGGCATCGGCGCGCTGCCCGCCGACGATCTGGCACAGGCCGCCGGGATCGCCTGCCAGAACGGCATCATTGTCGATCACGAAGCCCGGACCTCTGCGGCGGACGTCTTCGCCATCGGCGACGTCACCTCGCGCGAGGTCAAACCATGGTTCGAGGGCCGCTACCGGCTGGAAAGCGTACCCAGCGCGCTGGAGCAGGCCAAGCAGGCCGCCGCCGCCATCACCGGCTTCAAGGCGCCACCGCCCGAAGTGCCGTGGTTCTGGTCCGATCAGTACGACTATAAGCTCCAGATCGCCGGCATCACCCGCCCCGGCGCCAAGTTGGTCACGCGTGGTGATCCCCAGACCGGCGCCTTCAGCGTGTTTCACCTGAACGACCGTCAGCAGGTCATCTGCGTCGAATGCGTCAATCGCCCCGCCGACTTCATGGCAGGCAAGCAGTTGATTCAAAAAGCGGTTGCGGTCGAAGACGCCTTCGTCGCCGATGCCGAGGCTTCGCTGAAACCCTATCTGCAAACACCTCGCTAAATCCTGCTGCGATGCGGCAATTTGCGCATGACAGGCGACGACATTTCGGTCTAGGTTCTCCCGACGAGCGAACGGAGGTAGTCCATGCCCTCGAAAATATACGCGGATGCGAAGAGCGCGCTCGAAGGCCTGACCTTCGACGGCATGACGGTGATGGCGGGCGGCTTTGGCCTGTGCGGCATCCCGGAAAACCTTATCGCCGCCCTGCGCGACAGTGGCGTGACCGGCCTCACCGCCATCTCCAACAATGCCGGGGTCGACGGCTTCGGGCTGGGGATGCTGCTCAATACGCGGCAGATCAGAAAGATGATCGCCTCCTATGTCGGTGAGAACAAGGAGTTCGAGCGTCAGTTCCTGTCGGGCGAACTGGAACTGGAGTTCAATCCGCAAGGCACGCTGGCCGAACGCATCCGCGCCGGCGGGGCGGGCATTCCCGGCTTCTATACGGCGACCGGCGTCGGCACGCTGGTGGCCGAGGGCAAGGAACTGAAAGACTTCAACGGCAAGACCTATGTGCTCGAAACCGGGCTGGTCGCCGACCTCAGCATCGTCAAGGCGTGGAAGGCCGACGAGCGCGGCAATCTGATCTTCCGCAAGACGGCGCGTAACTTCAACCCGATGATGGCCACGGCAGGCAAGGTCTGCGTGGCCGAGGTCGAGGAAATCGTGCCGGTCGGTTCGCTCGATCCCGACGCCATCCACACGCCGGGCATCTATGTCGACCGCCTGATCAGGGGCCGCTTCGAAAAGCGCATCGAGCAACGCACGGTGAGACAAAGGGAGGGTGCGTAATGCCCTGGACACGTGACGATCTGGCCGCTGCGCGCTCAAGCAGCGAAGCGATAGCGCAACAAAAAATGAGCGAGGCCCGTCGCCCGCACAGTATTCGGAGAGCATAGGTCATGCCCTGGACACGTGATCAACTGGCCGAGCGCGCGGCCAAGGAACTCGGAGACGGCTACTACGTCAATCTCGGCATCGGCATCCCGACGCTGGTGGCCAACCACATCCCGCAGGGCATGACGGTGACCTTCCAGTCGGAGAACGGCATGCTGGGCATGGGCCCCTTCCCCTTTGACGATGAGGTTGATCCCGACCTGATCAATGCCGGCAAGCAGACCATCACCGAACTGCCCGAAACGAGCTATTTCTCGTCTTCGGACTCGTTTGCGATGATCCGCGGGGGCCACATCGACCTGACCATTCTGGGGGCCATGGAAGTGGCCGAAAACGGCGACATCGCCAACTGGATGATCCCCGGCAAGCTGGTCAAGGGCATGGGCGGGGCGATGGACCTGGTCGCCGGGGTGCAGAAGGTCGTGGTGGTGATGGAGCACGCCAACAAGCACGGCGAATCCAAGGTGTTGAAACGCTGCGACCTGCCGCTGACCGGCGCGGGCGTAGTCGATCTGATCATCTCGACCCTGGGTGTGTTCGAGGTGAAGCCCGACGGTTCGGGCCTTGTGCTGGTCGAACTGGCCCCGGACGTGACTCTGGAAGAGATCGCTGCCAAAACCGAAGCCGCTTACGAAGTGGCGTTGAAGTAGCCCTATACATATCTCCCCAACTCGTTGGGGAGGAATAATCAAGCCCCAGATTTGCTCGCGCGCTTGATGACGCCGGAGAAGGTCATGACCATGCGGTCGCCGACCTTGATCTGACCGCGGCCAAAGATGGTCGATTGACCGGCGCGGGTGATCTCGCCCGTAGCGACGACGATGTCACCCAGGTTGCCGGGGCTGAGGAACTGCGCGTCAAGCTGCATGGTCACGCCGCCCGACGTCTGAAGGTTCTCCAGCGCGAAGACATACAGCGCCGTATCGGCCAGCGACAAAAGGCAGCCGCCATGCATGATGCCGCCGCCGTTGAGGTGCCGCTGTTCGACCTTCAGCGCCACCTGCATCTTGCCGTCAGCGTCCGGCAGGTAATAAAACGGGCCGATGTGGTTGACATAGTCGTCATGGAAGGGCGAAAGGAACCACCCTTTGAAATCGCCGTCCTCGACCTGAATGGGTTTGGGCTGATCGGCCATTTGCATACCTCGTTTCAACACACATAAGATTGGGGCCCGCCATGTCGAACCCGGTGGAAGAGCTGATTATCGAACGCCTGAACGATCTTGGAGATAAGGAAACCCTGAGCCCCAATCAAGTCGCCAAAATGATAAACGAAGAAAACTGGCGCCGTCAGTTGCCGCAGGTGCGCGCCGCCATCGGTCAACTGGTCGAAGCCGGACGCATCGAAATCGTGCGCAAGGGCAAGGTCGTCGATTATGACGGCATCAAGGGCATCTGGCGCATTCGCCTGGCTGGTGCCGAATAACCACAGTGCCCACATAGAAAATCCAGCGCGCATTGTCTCCTTATTTGCGGAACCTTATCTATTTAGGATTATGCCCATTCTCCTGATGGGAGCATCATGCGCAAAAGTGGTTACCACTTTTGGGATAAACATGATGCCCTGCAAAGACTGGCGCGTGTCGCGTTTTGCTTTTACGCTCGGATTTGATGTCGAAGGCTGATTTTAAAATTGAGACGCCGCCGGGTGGGGGGGCAATCGTCGTCAGCCTGAAAGGGGACTGGACCGCCATTACCCTGCGCGACGCCGGTGAGCGCCTCAAAAGCGCGCTCAAGTCCGCCGGCGACGTTCGCATCGACACTGGCGAACTGAAGGCCTTCGACACGGCCGGGGCCTATGCGCTGCGGACCGCTCTGGGCGCGGCGGGCGACCGCGACGGCGAAGCCCTCTTCCCCGATCAGCCGCATCTGAGCGCCGTCTACGCCCTGATCCGCGACATCGGGCCCAAGGTCGCCGAGGCGCAAAAGACTACCGCCAAACGGAAATCCAACTTCATCGTCAACGAACTGGCGCAGCTTGGGCGCGGTACCGAAGACTTCCTGAAAGATCTGCGCGACCTCAATGTCTTTGTCGGGCATCTGGTCGTCACCGCCTTCCTGTCGATCGTCACGCCGGGCCGCATCCGCTGGACGCCGCTGGTGGCGCAGATGGCGCAGGCCGGCTTCGGCGCGCTGATGGTGGTGTGCGTCACCAACTTCTTCGTCGGCGCGGTTATCGCCTTTCTGGGCATCCTCCAGCTCCAGCAGTTCGGCGCGGCGGTCTTCGCCGTCGAACTGATCGGCATCTCGGTGCTGCGCGAATTCGGCCCGGTCATCGCCGCCGTGCTGATCGCCGGGCGCTCGGCCTCGTCCTTCACCGCCGAAATCGGCGCGATGAAGATGAATCAGGAAATCAGCGCCATGCGCGTCATGGGCATCAACCCCTTCGACGCCCTGATCTTCCCGCGGCTGGCGGCCCTGCTTCTCACCATGCCGCTGGTTACCTTCGCCGGTTCGATGGCCGGCCTGTTCGGCGGCTTCGTCGTGGTGTGGGGACAACTGGGCTATGGCCCGCACTTCTTTTCGATCCGCATGACCGAATACGTGCCGTTCGTGAACTTCTTCGTCGGTATGATCAAGGTGCCGCTGTTCGCCATCGCCATTACCGTCATCGGCTGCCGGCTGGGGATGAACGTCACCGAAGACGTTATCTCTCTGGGCCGTCAGGTGACGCGCGCCGTGGTGCAGGCCATCTTCACCATTATCCTGATCGACGCTATCGTCGCCATGATGTTCAACGGGTTCGACTTCTGATGACCGAAGACAAGAACCCCGCTACACACCCCGCCGAAACGCACCCGATCGTCATCGAAGGGCTGCGCAACCAGTTCGGCAGCCATCTCGTCCATGACGATCTCAGCCTGACGGTCGAGCGCGGCAGGATTCTCGGCGTCGTCGGCGGCTCCGGCACGGGCAAGACGGTGCTGCTCAATTCGATCCTCGGCCTGCAAAAGCCGACTAAGGGCGCGATCCACCTGTTCGGCAAGGACATCACCAGGCTGAAAGAGAAGCAATTACGCCTGATGCAGTCGCGTTTCGGCGTCCTGTTCCAGAGCGGCGCACTGTTCTCGGCGCTCAGCGTTATCGAAAATGTCTGCGTGCCCCTGACCGAGTACGCCAAACTGAAACCGGCGCAGATGCGCGAGATCGGCCTGATGAAGATGGCACTGGCCGGGCTGCCGCTCGACGCCGCCGACAAACGCCCTTCAGAGCTTTCGGGCGGCATGATCAAGCGCACGGCGCTGGCCCGCGCATTGGTGCTCGATCCGGAGCTTCTGTTTCTGGACGAACCGACCGCCGGCCTCGACCCCATCGGGGCGGCGGCCTTCGACAAGCTGATCCGCGAACTGTCGGACAGCCTGAACCTGACCGTGTTCATGATCACGCACGATCTCGACAGTCTCTACGCCATCTGCGATGAGGTGGCAGTGCTGGCCGACAAGCAGGTCGTGGAAAAGGCCCCGCCGAAAGTGCTGGAACAATCGGACCACCCGTGGATTCACGAGTACTTCCACGGTCCCCGTGGTAGATCTGCCGTGACGAGAGGAGAGTAAATGGAAAGACAGGCCCATTATGCGGTTGTCGGACTGATCACCCTGGTGCTCACCACGGCGGCCTTTGTCTTTGCCTTCTGGCTGATCCAGGGCAGCTTCAACGAGACCTATTCCGAATACGACATCGTGTTCAATTCGTCGGTCAACGGCCTGACCGAGGGCGGCGAAGTGCACTTCAACGGCATCAAGGTCGGCGAGGTCAAGGAGTTGAAGCTGGGTAAGGTCAACACCGCTCAGGTCATCGCCACCGTGCGCATCGACTCCTCCACCCCCGTCCGCGTCGATTCCACCGCTGTGCTGGAACCGCTGGGCGTCACCGGCCTCAACTACATCCAGATTTCGCCGGGCTCCAAGGAAGCGGCTCTGCTCAAGCGCGCACCGGGCATGGGCGCGCCGAACCCGGTTATCCGCGCCACCGAAAGCCGTCTGGACAAGCTGCTGGCCGGGTCGGGCGGCGTGATCGAAAGCGCCTATGAATCGCTCAACCGCATCAACCGCCTGATGTCGGACGAGAACCTCAACGCCTTCGGCCAGACGATGAAGAATATCGAGGACATCAGCGGCGACATCGGCGAACTGACCGAAGACCTCAAGAAGCGCAAACAACTGCTCGACGACGCCCACGAAGCCATCGTGCAGGCGGGCATCGCCGCCGAGAACCTGTCGAAGCTGGCGGCCTCCGCCGACATGCTGGTCAAGGACCGCGTCCCGCAGACCATGAACCGCATCGACGACGCCGCGGCGCAACTGGCCACCGCCGCGACCGAGGTCGCCAACCTGTCCAAGGCCGCTCAGGCCCCGATCAACGAAGTGTCGGAAACCACCCTGCCCGCCCTGTCGGAAAGCCTGCGCAACCTCAATCAGGCCACCCGTTCGGTCGAAGAACTGGTCGACGAAGTCCGTTCCAGCCCGCAAGGTCTGATCGGCAAGGCCAAAGCCAAAGAGAGAAAGGTCAACCCGTAATGATCACGCGTTCCACACGTCGCTCTTTAGGCATAGGTCTGCTGGCTGCCGGCATGGCGACCGGGCTGGCCGGCTGCATCACGCTCCTGCCCGAAGTGAAACCGGTGCAGCTCTACACCATCCGCTTCAACCCGGCGCTGCTGCAGAAGGGCGAGGTCAAGGCCCCGCCGGCAACGCCGGACGCCAAACCGATCGATGTCTTCGTCAATTTCGACGGCTTCCCCCGCGCGGCTGCGGGCGACCGCATCCTGACCACCGAGGGTAATGAAGTGTCCTACGTCTCCGGGGGCCGCTGGGCCAGTTCGGCGCAGGGCCAGTTTCGCGACCTGATGTCCGAAGGCTTCGCGCGCGAGGCCAGTCAGGACGTGCGCCTCGGCGATCAGGGGCGCGTCTCCGGCGAATACCGCCTCGACATCAATGTGCGCCGCTTCGAGGCCGCCTATGCCAAACGCCGCCCGACCGTGGTGGTGGCGCTTGACGCGCGGCTGGTGCGGCTGAAGGACCGGCAGGTCATGGCGGAGACGTTCATCTCGTCGGAAGTCGCCGTGCGCAAGAGCGACCTGACGCCGATGGTCGAAGGCTTCGAGACCGCAGCCTCACGCGTGACGGTGGACGTGATCGCCTTTACCGAAACCGCGGTGGCCGACGCCAGGGCGAAGGAAGCGGCCACGGCGACGCCAGCCCAGTAGCCTTTACACCTCAGATAAAAAGCCCGGCAGGGCTGCCGGGCTTTTTTGTGTCTACTTCGCGGCTACTGCCGGAACCGGCGCGGGCGGCGTATCCGACAGGCCGAACAGCGAGTCCGGCAGGGCGCCGATGATGGCCGCCGACAGGCAGGTGGCGATAAAGCCGGCGAACAGCGCCTTCCACACCAGGCTCAGCACCTCTTCTCGACGCTCCGGCATCAGCACGCCCAGACCCGTCACGGTAATGCCCACCGAACCGATATTGGCGAAGCCGCAGATGGCGTAGGTCATCAGCATACGGGTACGCTCGCTCATTTCATCCGCCGGAATAGCCCCCAATTTCAGAAAGGCGACGAATTCGGTCAGGGTCAGTTTGGAGCCGAGGATATAGCCGGCCTTCTGCGACTCCTCCCACGGCACGCCGATGATCCAGGCCAGCGGCGCGAACACCACCGACAGGCCGCGCTCCAGCGACAGGGGTTCGCCGCCCACATGCGGGAACATGCCGAGCAGGATATTGACCAGCGATACGAAGGAGACGAAGACGATGAGAATGGCGGAAATATTCATCACCACCATCAGGCCGTCCGCCGTCCCTTTGGATATAGCGTCGATGGCGCTGTCGTACTTGAGCGAGGAATTATAGTCGGCGACCGCGCCCCCCTCGCCTTCCTTCTCCGGGACGATGATGCGCGCCAGAAGCACGCCCGCCGGCGCCGAGATGATCGAGGCGACCAGCACGTGTCCGGCGGCGTTGGGCAGGGTCGCCTTGAGGATCAGGGCGTAGGCCACCATGGTCGAACCGGCGACGGTGGCGAGGCCGACCACCATCATCATGAACACTTCGGAGCGCGACAGCTTCGACAGATAGGCGCGGATGACGATCGGGCTTTCGATCATGCCGAGGAAGATGTTGGTGGCGACGGCCAGAGCCGACGCGCCGCCGAGGCCCATGGTCTTCTGGAACAGGAAGCCGAAACCCTGCGTGATCCATTTGAGAATGTGCCAGTGCCACAGCAGCGCCGACAGGGCCGAAATGACCAGGATCAGCGGCAGTACCTGAAAGGCGAAGACGAACAGGGCATTCTGATCCGCCACCGCATAGGGCTGCGCACCGCCGCCCAGATAGCCGAAAACGAACTGCGTCCCCTGATTGGTGGCGGCCGCCAAAGCGTCGACGCCGGAATTGATACCGTCAAGAACGGCCTGCGATTGCGGGAAGCCGAAGAACAGGAAAGCCAGCAGAACCTGAACCCCGATAGCCCCAAGCGTCAGAAAAACCGGAAACTTTTTCTTGTTTTCCGAGACGAGCCAACAGGCCAGCAGCATCACCACAATGCCCAGTATACTCTGGACGTTCAGCATTCCGTACGACGGCATATACACTATCCCCTGCCAGCTTTGCACACGATTGCGCTGACCAAACCGTAACTATCTGATAACCTTTGAAACCATGGCAAGCGCTTTCTTCACATAGCCGACAATATTTTCCACATCCCTGAGAGGCTATGACAAAAAGGCGACAAATCCTGATGACAAATCACCTCTTGCCCCTGTAGTCTCACGGGCAATCAAGGCCTTCAGACGCCGCACAGAAAAAGGACAGGACTTAAAGTGAGCCCTCAGCCCGGTCTCAATGACGCCGTCGTTCGCCACCTGCTCGTCGTTGACGACGACGACCGCATCCGTACGCTGCTCAAGGAATTCCTGTCGCGTCAGGGCTTCCGCGTCACCGCCGCCGCCCATGCCGACGCCGCCAAGCGCATGCTGCAACTGCTGGATTTCGACCTGCTCATCCTCGACGTGATGATGCCGGGCGAAGACGGCTTTTCGCTGTCGAAATGGGTGCGTCAGCATTCCAACGTGCCCATCCTTATCCTGACGGCGCGCGGCCTGCCCGACGACCGCATCATGGGCCTGAGCCTCGGGGCCGACGACTATCTGTCCAAGCCGTTCGAGCCGCAGGAACTGCTGCTGCGTATCGAAGCCATCCTGCGCCGCACCGGCGTCAAGCCCGCCCTGCCCAAAACGGTCAGCATGGGCCAGATCAGCTTCGACCTTGAACGCGCCGAACTGACACGGAACGGAGCGATGGTGCGCCTGACCGAGGCCGAGGCGCAACTGCTTAAATACCTCGCCGAGCGCGCCAATGTGCCCGTCGACCGCATGGACCTCGCCAAGGACAGCGTCGACACCACGGGCCGGGCGGTAGACGTTCAGGTCACCCGCCTGCGCCGCAAGATAGAGCCCGACCCCAAGAACCCGCGCTATCTGCAGACCGTGCGCGGCAAGGGCTACATGCTGGCACCGGACTAACCTTTCTGCCCCCTCTCCCTTGAGGGAGAGGGTCGGGGTGAGGGGGACACCTCCTCGTTTTCCCCCTCACCCGGCGCTCATGCGCCACCCTCTCCCTCAAGGGAGAGGGGGAGACTGTTTAATGCGCATACCTCGTCTAAAATTCTGGCCGCAGGCCATCAAGCGCAAAATCCCCAAGACGCTGTGGGGCCGTGCCCTGCTGATCATCGTCCTGCCCGTCGCCCTGATGCAGGTGGCGGTGACCTGGGCCTTCTTCGACATGCACTGGGAAACCGTTACGGCCAAGCTGTCCGAAGGGCTGGTCGGTGACGTGGCCTGGGCCGTCGACGCCTATAAGGCCGAGCCGACAGCGGAAAACATGGCCGACATCTCCGCCGCCGCGCAGAAGTCGATGCAGTTGTCCATCGTCTATCAGCCGGGACGCGACCTGCCCGAAAGCCGCCGGCGCAACGCCTGGGCGGCGCTCGACCGCTCATTGAAACGCGCGCTGACCGAGCAACTCGACGATCCCTTCTGGTACGACACCACGCGTTATGCCGGGGCGGTCGACATCCGGGTGAAGGTCAGGGACGGCGTCATCCGCGTCATCGCCCCGCGAGAGCGCGCCTTCGCCACGCGCGCCCACATCTTCGTCCTGTGGATGACCGGCGCGACCATGCTGCTGACCGCCGTGTCGATCCTGTTCATCCGCAATCAGGTCCGCGCCATCGAGCGCCTGTCTAAGGCCGCCGAGAAGTTCGGCCGCGGCGAGGACGACCCCCACTTCAAACCCTACGGCGCAGCCGAGGTGCGGGCGGCGGCGCAGAACTTCCTCAAGATGAAGTCGCGCATCCAGCGCTATATCGAGCAGCGCACCACGCTCCTCGCCTCTGTCAGCCACGACCTGCGCACGCCCCTGACGCGCCTCAAGCTGGAACTGGCCATGGCCCCGCAGGACGCCGCCACCGAACGCATGAAGCAGGACGTGTCGGAAATGGCCTATATGATCGACGAATATCTGGCCTTCGCGCGCGGCGAAATGCAGGAAAGCCCGCAGACGACCTCGATCAACGGCCTGCTGGAGACCGTGGTCGACGGCGCGCGCCGCGCCGGCCATACACCGGACTTCGTCCCCTTGCCCGAAGACGTCGAGACCTCGGTGCGCGTCATGGCTCTGAGCCGCGCCCTGTCCAATCTGGTGATGAACGGCTTCCACTACGCGACGAATGTCCGCGTTTCCGCCGGAATCGAGCATAAGCCCGGCGGCAAACAGTCGCTGCACATCTATGTCGACGACGACGGCCCCGGCATCCCGCCCGAAAAGCGCGAGGATGCGCTCAAGCCCTTCTCGCGGCTGGACGACGCGCGCAATCAGAACAAGAAGGGCGTCGGGCTGGGCCTCGCCATCGCGCGCGACACGGTGCGCAGCCACGGCGGCGAACTGGACCTCGACCAGAGCCCGCTGGGCGGTCTGCGCGCCGATATCGGGATTCCGCTGATCAGCTAGGGCGAGGTGATTTAAAGTGGAAACATCATCTCGCTCTCAGTTTTTGAGTGGTCGCGCAATTTTTCCGAAAAGTGGTGCCCTCTTTATCGGATTGCGCTCTAGGGCAACACCCCGTTAACCCTGTTTCCTAACCCTTTATTGACCATCAGAGGGCATCTTCGCTGGAAAGGCGTAAAAGCGCGTCTACCCAGAACAGAAGGTTCCCATGGCCGAGGCCGACAAGCATCGAACGGTTGCCCGTTCCCGCGCGCCCATGAAGGCCTGCGGCGACTGCAATCTGTGCTGCAAGGTCTACGACGTCGAGGACGTCGGCAAGAAGGCCGGGAAGCTCTGCCAGCACACCCGCGAGGGTCAGGGCTGTGGCGTCTGGGGCCTGCATCCGCAAATCTGTCAGGATTTCAAGTGCCTGTGGCTCAAGCATGACGATCTGAACGCCGTGTGGCGGCCGGATTTCGCCGGCTTCGTCCTGCGGCTTGAGACGAACGGCGTCACGCTCAATGTCGATATCGATCCGGACCGTCCCGACGCCTGGCGTCAGGAGCCCTACTATACGCAGTTCAAGCTGTGGAGCGATGGCATGGTCCGCAACGAGAGCCTGGTGGTGATCTATGCCCCCGAAGGCCTTTACGTCATCACGCCCGACGAAGACCTGTTCCTGAAGTCGCCCAGGCGCGGCGATATTCTCGAGACAGGCATGGAAATGACGCTGTTCGGCCCCCGCGCCTTCGCCCGCGTCGTGCCTGCTGCGCGGGTGCGTGAGGCGAGACGGGCTTAAATATCCTCCTCCCCTGTAGCGAAGCGTACGGGGGAGGTGTCAGCGCGAAGTCGATGACGGAGGGGGCAGAGTCCGAGACTTTGCCCCCTCCACCACTTCGTGGTCCCCCTCCCCCGTACGCTTCGTTACAGGGGAGGATGTTCGTCAGTCCTGCTCGACGCTGCCCGCCCCACTGATGCGGGTATCGAGCTGCGCTGGGCGGGTCTTCAGATCGACATTGCCCGAACCCGACACATCGACCTTGACCTTGCCGGTCGGCGCGATCGAGGCATCGCCCGAACCGGAGATGCTGACATCGGCGTCCTCTACCGTCAGGCCCGACAGGTCTGCCTCGCCCGCGCCGGTGATGTCCAGCTTGAGCGCCTTGGCCCGGCCCGTGACCTCCGCCGAACCCGACCCGCTGATGCTGAGGTCGATGGTCGGCTGATCGTAGGCGCTGACCCGCAGGTCGCCGGACCCCGAAATCTCGAAGTCCTTCACCGAAGGCGCGGTGATGACGATCTTAAGTTCGTCGCTGGACTGGGCTTCGATATGGCCTGGCCCGAAGCGGAACTGCACCACCTTTTCGACGTCCCTGCCGTCGGCCAGATAGAGACGGCCGTTTTCGAGACGCACGCGGTCGGTCAGGGCCTTGGGGCCGTTGACGGTCACCGAAGGCGTCGCGCCCTGCGTATAAACGACCTCGGCGGGGACATCGATCTGAAGCTGCTCGCCGCCGCTCCAGTTCAGGGTGCGGGTGACCGAGGGGGTGATCTCGGTCTTGGCCGTCTTCATGAAGCGGATATGGTCGCCGGCCTCGGACAGGGTCCACACCCCGCCGTTTTTGGCGATGTCGTGGCTGGCCAGACCGGCGGCGCCGGCGAGGCAGGCCACCGACAGGACGAAGGCGGAGCCGGAAATAATGGCAAGTTTGCGGATCATCATGGTCTTCCCTCCTCCGATCAGGCGTTCTGCGCGTCGAGCGCGGGTTTCAGCAGGCGATAGTGCAGGCGGCCGTACCAGACGAGGCCGTTGACCAGCCACACGGTGACGATGGCGGTCAGGCCGGCGATGGTCACGGCCAGGGCCATGCCGCCGACGCCGCCCAGAAGGGCCGCGAACACGCCGCCCGGCATCCAGAAGGCCCCGGTGGCGAAGACCGCACCGCTGGCGATGAAAATGCCGATGGCGCTCATGAAGAAACCGAACAGCGTCCCGATGACGCCCATCAGGATGGGCAGCAGGATGAGGATGTCCAGCGCCCCCAGACCCAGCACAGCGAAGACCGCACCGGCCGCCGATGACGGCGATTTGGTGTCTTCCCATTGCTTCAGGCCGATCTCGGCCCTCAGTTCCCGGGCCAGACGCGACGGATCGCCCAGAGCCGCGGCCACTTCGGCCTCGGAACGCCCGGCGGCGACGCCGTCGGTGAAATGCGCCTCATAATCGGCGACCACGTCGGCGATGCTGGCGGCGGGCAGGCCGGCAAGGCCCTGCTTCAGCCGGTTGATGAATTCGTTGCGGGTCATGTCCCTTACCCCTCTTGTGTTTCGTTTGGAGCCTGATCAGCCTGCGGTTCCGATTCCGGGGGCTTCGCGTCCAGCAGCGCGTCAACGCTGCGGGCGAAGCCGCGCCATTCGGCGGCCTGCGCGTCGAGCGCGGCGTGTCCGGCGGCGGTCAGGCGATAATATTTGCGCGACGGCCCCGATGAGGATTCCACCAGCCGCGTATCGACCAGCCCGTCGGTCTGCATCCGCCGCATCAGCGGGTAGATCGTGCCCTCGCCCATGCCGATGGCGTCGGACAGGGTCGAGGCGATCTCGTAGGCGTAGCTCTCGTTACGGGCCAGCAGCGCCAGGACGCACAGACCGAGCACGCCCTTCTTCAGTTGAATGTCAATGGTTTCGGCCATCTCCGGTTTTCCTTTCGACGGAGCCCTGTGCGCCTCGTGATGGGATTGTGTATATGGCAAGCTACTATTTATTGCAAGATACCATTTTAAAACATGTACCATTTGTAATGTGGTAGCTGTCGCTGCGAGGTAGCTTGCCAAACATCCTCCCTTGCGAGCCTTTGGCGAAGCGGGGGAGGTGTCGCCGAGTGCAACGAGGTGACGGAGGGGGGCATTCCTCCGTTTTCGCCCCCTCCGCCGTACGCTTCACTACAGGGGAGGAGGTAGGGTCTCGACACCCGCGAGCGAAAGGCGCAAATGAGGACGCATGACTCACGACCCTCTCGCCCTTCCCGACGCCCCCAAAGCCAACTGGGTGGACCTCTACGCCCCTGCGCCGCTGCGCCCGTGGCTGAGGCTGGGGCGTTTCGACCGCCCCATCGGCATCTGGCTGCTGTTCCTGCCGGGCGCCATGGGGCTCGTCTTCGGCGCGGCGGAGCCTTTGTCGTTCGAAGTGGCGTACAAGCTGATCCTGTTCGCGCTGGGCTCGGCGCTGATGCGTGGGGCGGGCTGCGCCTACAATGACTTCGTCGATCGCGATTTCGACGCCAAGGTCGAGCGCACGCGCCTGCGTCCCATTCCATCGGGTCAGATCCGCCCGAAACAGGCCCTGGCGTTCGTCGCCCTGTCCTCGCTGATCAGCCTCGTGATCCTGCTGCAACTGGGTTGGACCGCCATCTGGCTGGGCGTCGCCTCGCTGGGGCTGGTGGCCGCCTATCCGTTCATGAAGCGCATCACCTGGTGGCCGCAGGCGTGGCTGGGCCTGACCTTCAACTGGGGTTTTTTGATGGGTGTGGCGACCATGACCGGCACGCTGAGCCTCGGCGCGGTCATCTTCTATGCCGGCCTGATGTTCTGGACGCTGGGCTACGACACCATCTACGCCTATCAGGACATCGAGGACGACGCCATGATCGGCGTGAAATCCTCGGCCCGCGCGCTCGGCAACAAGGGCAGGAGCGGCATTTCGGTCTTTTACGCCCTGGCCGTGGCCCTGACCGGCATCGGCAGCATCCTCAACGGTCTGAGCTGGCCGCTCTATGCCGGCCTATTGGCTGTGTGTCTGCATCTGTTCTGGCAGGTCAACACCTTGCGAATCGATGATAACCGGCGTCTTCTGAAGCTGTTCAAAGCGAATCGCGAGGCTGGCCTGCTGTGGGTGGCCGCGATCCTGATCGGACACTGGCGGCCCTAGAGCGCCGGACGCGAGGCTGAAACGATGACTCGGATGAGACCGCACCTGCTTATAACGGTCGCTCTCTGCGCGCTGACCCTGATCTCCTGCTCGCGCAAGGACGAGGCGCATAAGGACGAAGGCCCGCCGGTCGCCGCCGCGCCGCTCAGTTTTTCGCGCCCGACGCCGGACGCCGAGGTCGCCCTGACCTTCCCCGAAACGGTCAGGGCCTTTCCGGAACTGCATAACCGCCTCTATGCCGAAGGTCAGGGTGACCTCAACGCCTTCGTCGATCAGGCCGCCAGGGACCGCAAGGAACTGAGCGCCGCCGGTTCCGAAGCCCCGCCGTATTTCCGTTCGATCACCTGGACCCTGCCGGCGCAATCCGAGCATCTGGCCTCGCTCTATGCCGAGCAGTCGGAATTCACCGGCGGCGCGCACCCGAACGCCAGCTATCAGACCGTGCTGTGGGACAAGGCCGCCAAGCAGGCCATCGATGCGCACCTGCTGTTTGCGCCCAATGCCGACCTGAGCCATGCCGATGCCTTCCTGTGCCGTCAGATCGAGGCCGAGCGCTCGCGCCGCAACGAGACCCCGACGACCCAGACCGCCACCGGTTTCACCTGCCCCAAGCTGATCGACAGCCATCTGGCGCTGGTGCCGTCCACCACTTCCGGTAAGATCGGGGCGGTCGAAGCCCTGTTCGCCCCCTATGAGGTCGGCCCCTATGCCGAGGGCGCCTATCAGATCCGCGTGCCGCAGGCGGTCCTCCGCGGCCTGATCAGCCCGGCCTACGCCGCCGATTTCGCCGGCGAACCGGTCGCGGCCACCGCCCCTTCGGCACCGTGACGAACCCGAAAGCGTTTGTCCGCGCCCATACCCAGCCCCTGCCCGTGCCCTCGCTCCCGGACCTCCACCTCTATCAGGCGGCGGAGGTCACCTCACTATGGCAGATGACCGAGGCCGAACTGGCGCAGAACGGTCTGGCCCCGCCCTTCTGGGCCTTTCCGTGGGCCGGCGGTCAGGCGCTGAGCCTGTGGCTGAGGCAGCACCCCGAAACCGTCGCCGGCAAACGCGTCTTCGATCTGGCCTGCGGGTCAGGTCTGGTCGGTATAGTGGCGGCGAAGCTGGACGCGGCTCAGGTCACCGCCAACGACATCGACCCGTTCGCCGCGGCCGCCGTGGCGCTCAATGCCGCGCTGAACGGCGTGAGCATCGCCTATAACGGCGAAGACCGCCTGTCCGGTGAGCCGCCCGCCGTCGATGTCATTCTGGCGGGGGATATCTGTTATGAGCGGACGATGACCGAGGCCATGCTGACATTTTTGCGCAAGGCCCGCGCGCAGGGTGTCGCCGTCTATGTCGGCGACCCGCACCGCAGCTACTTCCCCGCCGAAGGCCTCGCGCGGCTCGCCACCTTCGACATCCACACCGACACGCAGATTGAAGACCGCGCCGTGAAACCGGCCAGCGTCTGGAGCCTGATATGACCAAACACCACAAGATCGATTACGTCGAATGGCCCGCCACGGCCCTGCCCGAAACCAAGGCCTTCTACGGTCAGGTGTTCGGCTGGAGCTTCATCGACTACGGCCCTACCTACGCCGCCCTGGCCGAGGCGGGCCTTGATGGCGGCTTCGATGCCGATGCCGGACCGGTCAAGCCGCTGGTCATTCTGTATTCGGACGACCTCGAAGCCTCGCGCGACGCCGTACGGGCGGCCGGCGGGCAACTGTCGAAAGATATCTTCAGCTTCCCCGGCGGCCGGCGGTTTCAGTTCACCGATCCGTCGGGCAACAAACTGGGCGTGTGGAGCGACAAATAGGGGTTGCCCACGCCACAAGGTTTGGGCGATATGACGCCACTGACCGTGCGCCGTTTCCCCCCTCTCCCTTGAGGGAGAGGGTTGGGGTGAGGGGGAGATATCCGTTCCACATGCGTAATATTGCGTTGTTTACCCCCCTCACCCGGACCTTACGGTCCACCCTCTCCCTCAAGGGAGAGGGACAATGAGCTTTACCGATCAGTTGCAAAACCGCTGGGCGCAAATCCGGACAGGCAAATGGGGAGACGAACCGCTGATGCGCGTTCTGGGCCAAGAGCCCGTCCTGCGCTGGCTTCTGGGCTTCGCCATCCTGTGCCTGGCCAGTTTCAACTTCGCGCGCGACCTGAACGACCCGCGTCAGGCCTTCTGGGACGAGAGCTATTACGTCACGGCGCTGGAACGCTACGAAGGCCATGTCGCCTCCTACGCCTCGCACCCGCCGCTCGGTTTCATGCTGATGAAGGTCGGGCGCGACATTGTCGGCGACGCCGATGCCGTCGACAGCCGCTTTCTGGCCGACATCAAGAAGACCGACACGCGCAAGATTCCGGATGGCTACAGCTTCACCGGCGTGCGCCTGATGGGCGGCCTGTTCGGCGCGGTGGGGGCCGTGCTGTTCTACCTCATCTGCCTGACCATCACGCGCGAAGCCTTTTCTGCTGCCATATTCAGCCTGCTTTACGTATTCGAAAACGCCCTGATCGTACATTTCCGCGCCGGGCACCTTGACCCGTTCCAGATCACCTTCGCCCTGGGCGGGATACTGGTCTGGCTGCGCGCCTTCTGCGACCCGAAAAAGGACAGTTGGAAGCACGCGGCGCTGTTCGGCGCGCTGATCGGGCTGAGTTTCATGGTCAAGGTCAATACGCTGGTCCTGCTGGCCCTGCCGGGCTTCACCGCCCTGCGCGACCTGATCCGCAGCCGATGGCCGATGGACCGCACCGTGGGCCATATCGCCGCCAAGGCCGCCGCCGTGTCGGGGGCCTTCGCCGCCATCGTGGTGTCGATCTTCGTCCTGCATACGCTGGTCAATCCGGTCGCCCCTGACTTCAAGTCCGACGCCGGGCGCAAGGACCTGCCCTATATCACCGAGCCGTACAAGGCGTGGCTGGAGAAGCGCGGGCCGCTGACGCCGCAGGTGCTCTATGACGCCACCAACGGCTATTTCGGCTTCATGAACAACGACTTCACCGGCATCGTGAAGACCGAAAAGAACGGCTCCAACCCCGCCCTGTGGCCGGTGATGCACAAGACCATCACCTATCGCTGGGACTCGAACAAAGGCCGCACCAGCTATGTGCAGATGGCCGGCAATCTGTTCAACTGGACAGTCGGCGGGCTGGCCCTGATCGCGGCTCTGGTGCTGCTGGCGCAGCGCGCCTTCCAGAAGAAGCCGTGGCTCGACACGCATGAAATGGACGTGATGGCGGCGGTGCTCGGCATGTGGGGGGTCTTCATGGGCATCCACATCTGGCTCGGCACCCAGCGCGTCATGTACATCTATCATTACTTCGCCGCCCTGCTGCTCAGCTTCATGCTGCTGCCCTTGCTCTATCAGGTGCTCAAAAGCCGCTTCACCTGGATCGAAAAGCAGAAGGATTATGTGCTGGGCGCGGTGTGTCTGGGCGCGGCGGCGGGCTTTATCTGGATATCGCCCCTCACCTACCATCAGCCCCTGACCCGTTCGGAATGCGAGGCGCGCAACATCCCGTTCAAGCTGGTCCGCTGCGAGCCCAAGGTGAAACCCGCCGGTTCTTCTTCCTCTTCGATCTCATCTTAAGGTCATCGCGTCTTCAAAAGGCCCCAAAGCCTGATAAGGTCGTTTCCGGATACAGGAGCGACTGATGACACTGAAGGCTATGGTGCTGGGATTCGTGCTGGCCGTCGGATTGACGGGAGGACTGTCTGGCGCGGCGACCGCCGACAAGCTGAAACCCAATGTCTCCGGCGCGCAGTTCGCCCACCTCTATTCCGATCTGCCCGTCGATCCGCAGGCGCGCTTCGGCCGCCTGTCCAACGGCATGACCTACGTCATGTACCCCAATACCGCCCAGCCGGGTAAGGTGGTGCTGCGTCTGCGCATCGGCGCGGGCCCGCTGGACGAAGCGGATGAGGAAAGCGGCGTTGCCCACTTGATCACCTACATGGCCTTTTCCGGCTCGACCCACTATCCGGAGGGCGATCTGTTCCGCCAGCTTGAGCGTCAGGGCATCCAGATGGGCGCGGGCCAGCAGACCCAGTCCAGCGAGGGCGAAACCAGCTATCAGATCACCCTGCCGCGCAACGACGACGCCACGCTCGACACCGGCTTCAACGTCATGCAGGACATGGCGTTCGGCCTGACCTTCCCCGAAACGGCGGATCAACGCGACCGCGCCGTCGTCGTCACCCAGATGAACAACGCCTCTCAGCCGCTGCAGCGCCATTACGAAAACTGGCTGCGCACGGCCTTTGCCGGTCAGCTCCTGCCCGAACGGCCGCAGAAGGGTCTGCGCGACATCGTCCTCTATACGCCGCGCGAGCAGATCCGCAGCTTCTACGACACCTTTTACCGCCCCGACCGCGCCACCCTGATCATCGTCGGCGACATCGACCCGGCCGCCATCGAGAAGCGCATCGAAAAGGCCTTCGGCGGCTGGAAAGCTAAAACCGACGCCCCGCTCCCGCGCGACCCCGGCGCCTATGAACCCAAGGGCCCGCGCGGCTATACCTATTTCGAGGCCGGCATGCCCGAAATGATCGATCTGGCGTGGGTCGAGCCCGCCGAAACGCGCTTTCAGAACCGCGAGCGCGTGCGTGACATGATGCTTGAGCATCTGGCGCTGGCCGCGCTCGACAACCGCATGGACCGCGCCGCCGCCCGCCCGGACAGCGCCTTCGCCCGCGCCGGCCTCAACAGCCAGCAGTTCCAGCGCACCGGCGACAGCGTCAGCCTGATGGTCATGCCGAAGCCGGGCGAGGCGCAGAAGGCCCTGAGCGAGGCGCTCAATCTGGCGCGTCAGGCCGGTGCGTACGGTTTCAGCGAGGCCGAGTTCGCCCGCGCCGCCGCCGATTACGAGGCCGGCCTGCGCCAGCGCGTCGAGGGCGCGGCCACCCGCTCGAACGAATGGATCGCCGACATGATCTCCGGCTCGATCGAGGGTCGTTACGTGATCAATTCCCCGGCGCAGGACCTGCAATTCTATACCGACCTCAAGCCCGAACTGTCGCGCGAAGCCGTCAATGCCTATATCAAGGCGCTGTTCAAACGCGACGGGCCGCTGATCGCCGTGACCGGCCCCGCCCCGGTCGCCGGTCTTGAGCCCGCTGCGCTCGAAAAGACCTATGCCGAGCTGGAAAAGACCCCCGTCGCCGCGCCGCAGGCCGAAACCGCCAAGGCCTGGGCCTATGCCGACTTCGGCGCACCGGTCGCGCCGGTGAAGACCGAGAGCGACGCGGCGCTGGGCACGACGCGCCTGACCTACGCCAACGGCGTCAAGGTGACGCTCAAGCCGTCGAAGCTGCAGGCCGGTTCAGTGATGGTCAGCGTGCGCGCCCTGGGCGGGCTGAAACGCCTGTCGCCCAAGACGCCGGACGCCGCCTTCGCCCTGAACTTTTACGACATCTTTCAGGGCGGACTGAACAAGATGTCGGCGACCGAGATCGAGGAATCGCTGGCGGGGATGAATTTCGACCTCGCCTATCGCCTGACCGAAGACGCCGCCCTGCTGGTGGGGCAGAGCGCGACGCACGACTTCGCCCGCGAAATGCAGTTGCTGCGCGCCTTCTATTCCGACGCCGCCTTCGACCCGGCCTATCTGGAGCGCCTGCGCCACTCCATACCGTCCTATTTCACCTACGCCACAACCAATCCACCGGGCGTCATGGCCATGCACCTGCCGCGTCTGGCCTATGACGGCGATGCGCGCGTGACGCCGATGTCTCAGGCCGAGATGCTGGCGCTGGGCAATGACCGCATTGCCGATCTGGTCCGCACCTCCCTGTACGATGTCCCGCTGGAAATCGTCATCGTCGGCGATATCAGCGTGGAACAGGCGCGACCGGCGCTCGACGCCACCTTCGGCCTCCTGCCCCCCCTGCCCGCCCGATATACGCCGGCTGAGGGCGGCGAGACGGCGCGCTTCCCGACCACGGGCCTGTACAAGACCCTCTACCATCAGGGCAGCCCCGAACAGGCCCTGATGCTGATCGCCTTTCCCACCACCGACCGCTACAGCGACCCGAAGACGGCGCTGGGCCTCGACCTGCTGGCCGAGGTGCTGAGCCTGCGCCATTACGAGGCCGGGCGCGCCGAAAGCGGCACCACCTACGTGCCGCTGGCCCGTCACGTCCCGTCGGGCGCGTTTAAAGGCTTCGGCTACCTGTCGGCGACGGTGCAGCTCTATCCGGGCGCCGAAAACGGCTTCTATACCAGCTTCCTCGGTCTGATCGACGGACTGAAGACCGCCCCCGCCACGGCGGATGAACTGCTGCGCGGGCGTCAGCTCCTGCTGCGCCGCATGACCGAAGAGGACCGCAATAACAGCTACTGGCTGGCGGCCCTGTCCGGGATCGACGGCAATGCCGGTCAGCGCGAATACGTGCTGAAGCGTCAGGCCCTGCTCGAATCGCTCACCCCCGCCGATCTTCAGGACCTCGCCAAGCGCTATCTCGATGCGTCGAAAGCGCTGAAAACGGTCGTGCTGCCTGTCCCGAAAGGCGACTCGCGGGCTTCATAACCCCTAACAACCCTTGCGATACCGCCACAATAACGCTGGCACGCCATTTGAACCCTCACAGGCGAACCGTCCCGAAACGGTACGCTTACAGATAGAACGAGGGATAACCTAATGGCTAACGACATCGACCTGCACCTGGGCAAGCGCCTGCGCCGCCGCCGCCGCCTGCTGGGCCTGACCCAGCAGCAACTGGCTCTGGCCGTCGGCATCCGCTTCCAGCAGATCCAGAAGTACGAATGCGGCGCCAACCGCATCTCCGCCGCCCGCCTGTTCCAACTGGCCAAGGCGCTGGAAACCCCGGTCACCTATTTCTACGACGGCCTCGAAGACAACACCACCGAAGTCGCCGCTGTGCAGAACGAAGGCATCGAAGTGTTTTCGCGCAAGGAAACCCTCGACCTCATTCAGGCCTATTACCGCCTGTCGGAGCGTCCGCGCCGTCGCCTGCTCGATCTCGCCAAGTCGCTGAACACCGAGACCGAAACCGCCGCTTGATCGCGGTTGGATAAGTATTGAGTTCCGCCCGGCGGACGCCTACACATGCAGCAGATTCAACATGCGCAGGTGATCAATGGCGTCCACGGCCGAACTCGAAACTCTGGAAGCCTTTATCCTTCGTCTGGCGGACGCAGCGGCAGGCGTCGCCCTGCCGCTGTTCCGTTCGCTCGAACTGGGCGAGATCAATAAGGGCAATGCCAGCCGGGCCGACGTGCATTTCGACCCGGTGACCGAGGCGGACAAAGGCGCCGAACGGGCCATCCGCGCCCTGATCGAGGCCGAATACCCCGCGCACGGCATTATCGGCGAAGAATACGGCACGGTGCGCGCCGACGCCGAATACGTCTGGGTGCTCGACCCCGTCGACGGCACGCGCGCCTTCATCTCCGGCCTGCCGCTGTGGACCACCCTCATCGGCCTGCGCCACAGGGGTCGTCCCATTATGGGCGTCATCGCCCAGCCCTTCCTCAAAGAAATCTTCCTCGGCTCGCCGCTGGGTTCGCGCCTGATCACGCCCGCCGGCTCGACGCCGCTCAGGGTGCGCGACGGCGCCTCGCTGGCACAGGCCGTTCTGGCCACCACCGACCCGCATCTCTATTCCGGTGACGAAGAGCCCGCCTTCACCTCGCTGCGCACCGCCGCCAAGCTGATCCGCTATGGCTGCGACGCCTACGCCTTCGCCATGGTGGCGCAGGGCACGATGGACGCGGCGCTGGAAACGGGACTCAAGGCCTGGGACATCGACGCCATCATCCCCGTCATCGAAAACGCCGGGGGCCTCGTCACCGACTGGGCGGGCGCACCGGTCGGCCCTTACGGGGGGCAAGTCATCGCCGCCGGCTCACGCGCCATACTCGACGCCGCGATCGGGCATTTGTCTGCCGCCTCGAAAGCCGCAGACCCGCACTGATCACATGTTCTTTGCTGCGTCGGAGGGCGTTTCGCCCTCCGTCTCTTCCCAATCCGCCACCTCGACCTCGGCCCGCGCGGTGCGCGCCGCATCGGTCACAGACAGGCGTTCGGGCGGCAGCGGCGGCGCATAGACCGGCACGTCGCTCAGTTCGTAGGAGACGTAGATCGACTGCGCCGTTGCCGGGCGTACGACCCTTTCAATCTCTTTGGTCTCCACCTCTTGCGGCTCGGCGATGACGACGTCTTCGACGACCGTTTCGGCGGGCACGTGCGAATCGAACACCTCGGTGGCGGTCGGCGCGACGGGCTCGGCCACCTCGACCTCGACCACCGGCACCTCATCCAAAGCCGCATAGGGGATCGACGAAAGCGCCGCCGCCGGCAGGGCCTCGCCCGGCAGGTTGAACTCGACCGTCTCGTCGAACTCGGCCCAGAAGGCGCGGCGGTAAGCGTCCAGTTCCATCAGGATTTCGTGGTCGGCCCCGGCGATTTCGATGCAGCGCCCCTTGAGCAGTTTCTTGGCGAAGGCCTTGGTCGGCTGCTTCATCATCAGGCTGTCGTCGCCGGACATCACGATCGAAACCGGCGTGCGCACCTTCTTCAGCACCTTGCCCTTGTCCTTGAGCAGGGTGTCGCCGATGCGTAGCGCGAACAGCAGCCAGCCCCAGGTCGGGGTGCCGACCGCCAGATGCGGACAGGCGAACAGTTGCTCGCGCCACAGATTGTAGCGCGCCGCATCGTGGGTCAGGGCGTCTTCCTCGAACGTATGCTCGAACGGATCGTCGAACAGTTCGGGCACATAGTCGCTGCCCTGCCCGTGCTTGACCTTCCAGTCGGTCTGGAACATCACCGACCACAGGGAATGTTTCCCCGTCTTGATGCGCAGCATGGGGTTGATGAAAACGGCGGCGCTGAACCGCTCCTCGCCGCGCGTCAGGGTCGACAGGTTGAGCGCCGCGCCCATCGAGTGGCCGAGCATGACCCACGGCTTGGGCGCGCGGTCCTCGAACCCGTCCAGCAGGCGCTGATAGTCGTCGAGGAACTCGTCTTCCGAACGCGCATGGCCTTTCAGGCGGTCGGGCAGCAGGCGCGCCGACAGGCCCTGACCGCGCCAGTCGTGGACCACCACGCAGAAGCGCCGCGCCAGAAGGTCGGTGACGACCTCATAATATTTCTCGATCGGCTCGGCGCGGCCGGGGCTGACGAAGACCGTGCCGCGCGCCGGCCCCCTAGGCTGCCAGAAACCGAGCCGCAAACGCAAGCCCCCGGCGCCGCGAAACCATTCGCCCACGCCGCCTTCGGGCGGCCGGTATTCCGGTATCGCCATCAGCGGCGCGGCAGAGGACAGGGAGGCAATGCGGGTCACGGTGCGGTCTCGGAAACGTCAGGTAGAATATCAGGCTGGCTTGCGGAATTTGAGGGTCATCCGATCGCTTTCGCCGATGGATTCATACAGTGTACCATCAAAATCGGGATTTGGCGGCTCGCCGCGCGGCGAGGTCAGACGATAGGGCGGCAGGGTCCACACCCCGAACGGATGCGCCTTGTTATCCTTGGGGTTGGCGTTGATTTCGGACGCTTCGAGGAACTCGAAACCGGCTTCCGCCGCCAGTTGCTTGACGAAAGGCTCCTGCACATAGCCGTTGGTCGCCGCCGGGTCCTGCGCATTGCCGACATCGGCGCGATGCTGTTCGATCCCCAGTATGCCGCCGGGCTTGAGCGCCGCGAAGGCGTCGGCAAAGGCCTTTTCCGCCAGCCCTGCCGCCATCCAGTCGTGCAGCACCAGCAGAAAGAGGAGGGAGTCCGCGCTTTCGGCATCGGCCAGCGCCGTGGTCTGCGGCCCGAAGGCGGAAAACGCCAGTTCGCCGTAAAGCTTGGTGTCGGCGGTGAAACGGCGGCGGTATTCGCCGGTCAGGGTCGCCGCTTCCGGCGCGGTCGCCTCGTTCTCGATCAGGGCCGCCACGTACTGACCCTTGCCGCGCGCCAGATAGGGCGCAAGGATGTCGGTCATGTAACCGGCGCCCGGCCACATGTCGATGACGGTGTCGCGCGGTTTGATCTCGAAAAATTCAAGCGTCTCGATGGGGTGGCGGTACTTGTCGCGCTGACGGTCGATGTCGTTGCGCCATTTGCCGCCCACGGCCCACGGCAGGGAGCCCTCGGCAGCCGCGCCGCTGTCCGGCGCCGTCTCGCTCTTGCGCCCGCAGGCGGCCAGCACGGACGACAGGCCGAGAGTCAGAACGGACGTGGCTCCCAGACGCAGAACCGCGCGCCGGTCGAAACTCGTTATGGAAGGCTGACGCACCAATAGGCTACCCGCAATGAACTGTTTCAATCATGGAAACGGTCTAGGGAACCTAGAGCGGTTTCGGCACGCTGTGAAGCCTTTTGCAGGACAAAAGACGGGGAAGCTCACCCCTCGCCTTCGATCTCCTTCATGGCGCTTTGCAGGTAGTTGGCTTCGCCCAGCAGCTTGATCAGGCCCAGTTGCGTTTCCAGCCAGTCGATATGGTGCTCGGTGTCCGACAGGATCTGCTTGAGCAGTTCGCGGCTGACGTAGTCGTGCACGTCCTCGCACTGCTTGATGCCAGCGACCAGTATGCCGTGGCCGCGGGTTTCCACCGACAGGTCGGCGGTCAGGCATTCGGTGATGGTTTCACCGATCTTCAGCTTGTGCAGATCCTGGAGATTGGGCAGGCCTTCGAGGAAGAAGATACGCTTGATCAGCAGGTCGGCGTGCTTCATCTCCTCGATCGATTCCTGATAGACGATGCGTCCCAGGTGATAGAGGCCCCAGTTTTCCAGCATACGCGCGTGCAGGAAATACTGGTTGATCGCCGTCAGCTCGTTGGTAAGCACGGCATTGAGAAGCTTTATGATATTCGGGTTGCCCTGCATGGCCGCACTCCTGTGGTGAAGGCAGCGATCCGGGAGGGTCTTTACTCAGCCGCCAGACGGACGCTGGCGCTTACCTCATCGATCATCTGCCGGATGTCGCACACACATTTGGCGCATTGGGCCTGTGTCTGGCAATGGGAGAAAACGGCTTTTACCGTGGTCGCCCCCGATAAAATGGCCTTTTGCGCGTCTCTTTCGCGTATTGCGTTACAATTGCAGACGTACACTGACAAACCTCTGAGAATGCCTCTCATATAGCATCCTCCAGATTCAATTGCAAGTCAGTCGCAACGCCTTGATGCAGAATCATTCAAGGAATGAGAGGCCTTCTCAAACAAGGGCTTAAGCCGGGACTAGGCCTGTTCCTTGAAGCTCACCGTCACGCCGCGCTTCTTGAAATAAGACTGCATCAGCTTGCGGCCCGCACGGTTGTTCTGCGCCAGACGCGAGGGCTCGACCACGGCCTCCTTCTGACCCGCGGCGGCCAGAGCGACCTTCAGCGCGGCGATGTGGGTGTCCAGTTCGGCATTGTCGTCGATCAGCGAGGTGTAGACGTTTTCGAGCGCTTCGGCGACAGTCAGTGCGGTCAAGGGGAAACTCCTTCGTTTTGTGCGCCTGTTAGCAGAAGGCCCTCCTAGCTTCAAGCCTGGCCTTCAAGCCTGAAGCCAAGAGGGCCTTAATTCACCCCATGCCGGAAAACGGCGGACGCCGCATCGCTGCGACATCCGCCAAACCTGATCGTCACGCCACGGTCAGGGTAGTCGTCTTCAGGTCGCGGCTGTTGGGCCCGACCATCAGGGTGAAGGTGCCGGCTTCGACGACGCGTTTCATGTCAGTGTCGAAGAAGGCGAGATCCGCCGGGGTAAGGCTCAGCGTCACGGTCGTCTTTGCGCCCGGCTCCAGCGTCACGCGCTTGAAGCCCTTCAGTTCCTTCACCGGACGGGTGACCGACGAATAGTCGTCGCGGATATAGAGCTGCACCACCTCGTCACCCTTGAGCTTGCCCGTATTGGTCACATCGACCGAAACGGTGACGCTTTCGGTGGCGGCGATGGTCGCCTTCGACAGGCGCGGTGCGGAGATGTCGAAGGTGGTGTAGCTGAGACCGAAACCGAACGGATAGAGCGGCGACGTGTCCCCGCCGAGATAACCGCGGCGCGCCGTCGGCTTGTGGTTATAGAAGACCGGCAACTGCCCCGTATTGCGCGCAAAGGTAATGGGCAGCTTGCCGCCCGGATTGGCGCGGCCGAACAGCAGGTCGGCGGCGGCATGGCCCGTCTCCTGCCCCATATACCAGCCTTCGATGATGGCGTCGGCCTTGTCCTGCAACAGGTTGATCGACAACGGACGGCCATTGAGCAGGAAGACCACGGTCGGCTTTTTCAGCGCGAAGATGGCGGCCGCCAGATCGTTCTGCTGTCCCACCATATCGAGCGAATCGCGGTCGCCGAGGTGGTTGTCGGCCCAGGCTTCGCGCGAGGTCTGTTCGTTGTCGCCCAGCACCATGACGATGGTATCGGCGGATTTCGCCGCCTCGACGGCTTCGGCGATCAGTTTGGCGTTGACCGCCGGATCGACAAAGGTCACCTCGTCCGCCGCCCAGTCGCGCTTCTCGGTGAGGCGCACGGCCTCACGGTACTCAAGCGTAAAGCCCTGCGCCTTGGCCTCCTTTTCCAGCCCCTCGTGGATCGACACGACGTGGCGCGGGATTTCGGAATAGCCGCCGATCGGCGTGTCCTTGGCGTGGGTGCCGAGCAGCAGCAGCTTGCCGACCTTTTTGCCATCCAGCGGCAGAAGGCCATTGTTCTTGAGCAGCACCGCCGAGCGTACGGCAGCCTCGCGCGCCAGAGCGATGGCGTCCGGCGTCGCCGTGAGCTTGTCGGCCTGCTTGGCGTCGACATAGGGGTTTTCGAACAGGCCGCCGAGGAATTTCAGCTCCAGAATACGGTGCACGATGGCGTCGATCTCGGCCTCTGACACGCGGCCCGACTGCACCAGCTTGATCAGGTTGGGATAGGCCTCGCCGTCCGGCGTCTCGATATCCACCCCGGCCTTGATGGCGCGGTAAGCGGCCTCGGTCATGTCGGGCACCAGATGGTGACGGCTGATCATTTCCTTGATGGCGAAATAGTCGGAGACCAGCACGCCCTTGAAGCCCCACTCGCCGCGCAGGACGGTGTCGAGCAACCATTTGTTGGCGTGGGACGGCACGCCGTCGATTTCATTGTACGAGGGCATGACCGCCGCGATCGGCGTCTCCTTGACAATCTTTTCGAACGGCGGGAAGAAGACTTCGCGCAGGGTGCGCTCGGAAATCGGCGCCGGCCCGACATTGGTACCGTTTTCAGGCTGACCGTGACCGGTCATATGCTTGAGCGTGGCGAACACCTTGTCCTTGGCCAGCTTGCGCTCGCTGCCCGAAAAGCCCAGCACTGCGGCCTTGCCCATGACGCCCATCAGGTGCGTGTCTTCGCCATAGGTCTCCTCGACGCGACCCCAACGCGGTTCACGGCAGACATCGACGACCGGCGCCAGCGCCAGATTGGCGCCGCGGGCTCGCATTTCTTTCGCGCAGACCGCAAACACCTTCTCGACCAGTTCCGGATCGAAGCTCGACGCCAGACCGATGGCCTGCGGGAAGGAGGTGGAATCGCGCGCCACGTAGCCGTGCAGGCTTTCCTCGTGCATGAACATGGGGATGCCGAGGCGGGTCTTTTCGACCGCCCACTTCTGCGCCGCATTGATATAGAGAGCGGTTTCCAGCGGATTACGGTTGACGACGCCGACATCGGCGCCGGCATTGGCCTGCGTGTTTTCGACGCCGCGACGGTCGCTGGGCCGCGCGATCATACCCAGCCCGTTCGGGAAGGCTTCCGAAGCCTTTTTGGGATCGAAATCGCCCTTCGTCGTCTGGATCTTGCCCTTCTGCAACCAGATGCACATCATCTGGGCGACCTTCTCCTCCAGCGTCATGCGCTTGAGCAGGTCATTGGTGCGGGCTTCGACCGAGGCCGAGGCGTCCTTATACAGCGGCTTGTCTGTGGCGGCGTGCGACGCCGCCGACATCGCCAGAGCGGTAGCGCTCACACCGGCGGCGAAATGGCGTCGGTTCAGTTGCAAGGTCATGACTTGTCTCCCTGTGGTCGTCGCGGGACGCATCCCGTTTCACGTTCTGATTGACCGTTTTGTGTGACCGCACACGTTTCACACCCCGGCTTGTTTATTGCGCCGCACGACGGTCTTGACCCCGTCGACGCCGTTAATTGACGACTTGCATAACCGATATACCGAGCGTTGGAAAGGGGCAATGATAGCGCTACCAGATAAGGGGCGCGCGGTATCGATTGCAGCCCGCGTTTCAGACGCGACACATGAAAAAACGACGCCGCAAGAAAATACGGCGTCGTTTTGTTGGTTACGCATACGAAAAATAACGGCGGACAGCACAACCCGCAAGGCTGCCCGCCGCTACCTGAAACCCTCAGCCCTGTCCGAGGAGACAGGCCAAAGGATCAGATTCTAGAAGCGGTAGGCCAAACCGACCGAAGCGACGACCGGGTCGAGATCGACCTCGGACTTCAGCGCGCCTTCATTGATGTTCGCATCGGTGCTGAACCACACCTTCTTGACGTCGGCATTGAGCGCCCAGTTGCCTTTCAGGGCGATATCGACCCCGGCCTGCACCGCATAGCCCAGACCGTCGTCCAGCTTCACCTTGAAGCCGTTATAGTCCTTGTCGTTGTAGAAGATCATGGCATTGACCCCCGCCCCCACATAGGGGCTGACGCGACCCTTCGGGTTGAAGTGATACTGCGCCGTGATCACCGGCGGCAGGACGCGCGTCGAATGGACCTGAACGTCGGTCGCGCCGCCGACAGCGCGCACCTCGTGCTTCGACGTGCCGAGGATGGCTTCGACCGCCACGTGATCGGTGAAGAAGTAGGTGAAGCCGAGGCTGGGGATGGTGTCGTCATTGACCTTCACATCGAGACCGGAATCGACCCCTGCTGCGGTTTTGATGTCGCCTTTTTCGTCCGGCGCGACGCTGGTCACGCGGGCGGCGACGATGAACTGCCCCTTGGCTTTCGGCTTGAAGTCCTGGGATTGAAAATTTTGGGCCGAGGCCGTGCTGGCGAGACCAATAGCCAGCAGACTGGCGCCGATCACATACATAGCTTTCATGGCGAGTTGCTCCTTCTCTTCGTGCATTTCGCGTGGCGCCGGTTTAGGCGCATCGCAGCGGCCTGTGACCTGCGCATTCCGTCGCGCGGCAGCCTGCCTCAGAGGCAGAGAGACGCGCGGCAAAAAACCACATTTATTATATGGAAATAACGCGATTGCGGTTGTGCGACTTGGGTTGTATGACGGAGCCATCAGGAGCGCCCCAAAGGAGTTGGCATGTCCGTTCGTAACCTCACGCCCGCCGAAGTCCAGACCGCTCTCGACAGCGGCGACATCCATCTGATCGACGTGCGCGAGACCTACGAATATGAGCGTGTCCGCGTCGCCGGCAGCGTCAACCAGCCGCTGTCGACCTTCCATCCCGCGGACCTGCCGCAGGACGGGAAAGAGATCATCTTCATGTGCGCGGGCGGGGTGCGCTCGCTGCGCGCCATCGAAGCGGCGCAGGCGTTCGGCATCGCGGTCGACGCACATCTGGCCCCCGGCATCAATGGCTGGATCGCCGAAGGCCTGCCGGTAGAGGCTTAGAAACTAAACATCCTCCCCTGCGAAGCGGGGGGAGGTGTCAGCGCGAAGTCGCTGACGGAGGCGGCGTTCTTTACAGGGCTTGCCCCACCCACCACTTCTTGGTCCCCCCTCCCCGCTATCGCAGGGAGGGATGTTCATTTCTACTTCCGCGTCACCCGGTCGAACACGCCGCCATCGTCAAAATGTCGGGCCTGAACCGCCGTCCAGCCCCCCAGATCACGGATGGTCGACAGGGCCACTCCCGGAAACTGCACGGCGTATTTGGCCGCCGCCACCGGATCGACCGGGCGATAATGATGCCGCCCGATGACGTCCTGTGCTTCAGGACTGTAGAGATACTCCAGATAGGCCCTCGCCACCTCGACCGTGCCCTTCTTCGCCACCACCTTGTCGAGCCACGCCACCGGCGGCTCGGCCAGTATCGAGGTCGGCGGCGTGACGATCTCGAAAGCGTCCTCCGCCCCCAGTTCCTTCAGCGCCAGCCAGGCTTCGTTCTCCCAGGTGAGAAGCACATCACCCAGCCCCCGCTGCACGAAGGTCGTGGTCGAACCGCGCGCCCCGGTATCGAGCACCGGCACATGGGCGTAGAGTTGCTGGATATAGTCGTCGGCCTTCGCCTCGTCCCCGTAGGTTTTCAGCGCCCAGGCATAGCCGGCCAGATAGTTCCAGCGCGCCCCGCCGCCCGTCTTGGGGTTCGGCGTGATCACCTCGACCCCCGGCTTGATCAGGTCGCCCCAATCCCTGATGCCCTTGGGGTTGCCCTTGCGCACCAGAAAGACGATGATCGAAGTATAGGGCGAGGACTGATGGGGCAATCGCCCCTGCCAGTCGGACGGAAGTAAACCACTCTTCCCGGCGATGGTGTCTATGTCCTGCGACAAGGCCAGCGTCACCACATCGGCCTCCAGCCCGTCGATCACCGCGCGCGCCTGCTTGCCGGACCCGCCGTGCGACTGACGGATCACGACCTCTTGCCCGGTCTTCTCTCGCCAGTGTTTGGCGAACAGGGCGTTATACTCGTCGTACAACTCCCGCGTCGGGTCGTAGGAGACGTTGAGCAGTTCAAGGGCCGGCTTCCTGGCCGCCGGCGCGGGTGTACAGGCCGACAGCAGGGTCAGCGCGGTTGCGCCCGTCAGGAGATGGCGGCGGTCAAGGACAGGTGTCGTCATGATCTCAATCCAGTGAAGAGGGCGTCTGCGGAGTTCGCAGACGCCCGACTGTCAGGTCTTGATCTGATCAGGCGCAGTGCGCTGATCAGAACGCCTTGCGCACGGTGACGCCGAAGCTGCGCGGGTCGCCGGGCTGGCCATAAATGGCCCCGGAGTTACCGGCCTGAAGGCTCAGGAACTGCAGATACTCTTCGTTGAAGGCGTTCTTGGCCCACAGGAAGACCTCGGTGCCGCCGCTGGCGCGATAGCCGACGCGGAAGTTGGCGATGGTCGAGGCTTCGACCACGGTATATTTCGACACCGACGGATCGGAGTTCCAGTCCGAGCGGTAGGAGACGTCACCGCTGAAATAGGCGTCGCCGCTCAGCTTGCCGATCGTCACCGGTTGATTATATTCCCAGCCGATCGAGCCGGCCCACTCCGACACACCGGGCAGGTCCTTGCCGCTGAGGTCGGCAACCGAGGAACTGGACGATTGCAGTTCCAGAGGCGCCGGGCCGTTCTTGAACGAAGCGTATTTGCCGTCGGTATAGCTCACCGAGCCATAGATCAGGAGGTTGTCGGTCGGACGGAACTTGCCGTCCACTTCGACGCCGCGGACCTCGACCTTCTCGATATTGGCCAGGTAGGGACGGATGGCCCCCAGATTGCCGTCCACGACCGTCGCCTGATAGTCTTTGACGTCCGTGCTGTAGATCGCGACATTGACCGTGGCGCGCTTGTCCCAGAACTGCGTCTTCAGGCCCGCTTCGATGGTGTCCACCTCTTCCGGCTTGACCACGATGGAGGCGGTGAAGGGCTGGAAGTTGGCGTCGACCGGCACGCCGGCGGCATTGATGCCACCCGACTTGTAGCCCTTCGACAGATTGACATAGCCCAGCACGGTCGGCGTCAGGTCGTAGGCGAAGTTGATCTGACCCGACGGGCTGTCGTCCTGATAGTCCGCCGTATAGGCATAGGTCGGCGCGATATTGTTCTTCGCCGTGATCTGGGCCGGCACCGTGGTGGCCAGCCCGCCCGTGACGATCTGACGGAAGCTGCCGTCCTTTTCCTCATAGGTGTAGCGCAGGCCCGGCGTGATGCGGAAACGATCCGTGACATTCCAGGTCAGTTGCCCGAACAGGGCGTAGGAGCGCACCTTGGTCACCACGTGCGTATTGGAGGTCATCCCGTCGATCAGGTTCGAGGGCACGTTGGTCCCGATCAGCCAGAAGGCACCGTCCTTGCCCCACTGTTCCACGCCGTTGGTTTCGACGCGCTGGTTGAAGCCGTAGGCCCCGACCACCCAGTTGATCTTACGGTCGCCATTGGAGGCCAGACGGAACTCCTGAGAGATTTGCTGCTGCTCCGACGGGTTGTTCAACTTGGTGCGGATCGACAGCGAGGTGTAGTCGCGGTCGTTCTGCGGCGTCCAGTCCCAGTCGCGATAGGCCGTGATCAAGGTCAGGGTGACATCGCCCAGATCCCAGTTGACCGTGCCCGACAGGCCATTGATCACCTGCTTGGCTTCCAGCGGCGAATTGACGTCAACCAGACGGTCATAGGGGTTGGTGGACGGCGGCGCATAGTTGAGCGCTGCGGCCAATGCCGGGAACTGACGATTGGCCGCCCGCAGCGACGCACCGTAGCGCACAAAGGCCTGCGTGTTGGCTTCGGGGTCCTGATAGGCGAAGTCGTAGGACAGGCGCACATTCAGCTTATCCGACGGCTGCCACAGCAGTTGGGCGCGCAGAACCTGACTGTTTACGTCGTTCTGCTTGACGCTCAGATAGGTGTTCTTGAACAGGCCATCGCGTTTGGTGCCGCCGAAGGCGACACGCACCGCCACGGTGTCGCTGAGCGGACCCGACAGGCTGATCTTGGTTTGCAGGAAGCCATAGTCGCCGACGCTGGCCTCGATGCGGCCTTCCGGCGTAAAGCTGGGGGCGCGGGTGGTGATGTTGAGCGCGCCGGCGGTGGTGTTCTTGCCGAACAGGGTGCCTTGCGGGCCGCGCAGGATTTCCACGCGCTCGATGTCGATCAGATCGACAACGGCCGAGCCGGGGCGCGCATAAAAGACTTCATCGACATAGATGCCGACGCCCTGCTCCAGCCCGTCATTGGTCAGGCCGATACCCGACCCCAGACCGCGGATGGTCGTCGCCGTATTGCGCGGGTTGGATGAAATGAACTGAAGGCTGGGCTGCACCTTTTGCAGGTTTTCGACGTTATAGACGCCGGCGGATTCCAGTTGCTCGCCCGATATGGCCGATACGGCGATCGGCACCTTCTGCAGGTTTTCGCTTTTGCGGCGCGCGGTAATGTAAACATCGGTGATCGGGTTATCGCTGGCGGCCGCGTCATCGGCGGCGGGCGCATCAGCGGCAAACACAGGGGCAGCAAACACGGGGGCGGCAAAGGCGAGCGAAGAGGCACCGGCCAACAGGGCAAGCGCGACCTTCCCCGCTTTCGAAGCGGAGCGGTAGGTAGACATGGAGGAAACCTTCGTGTGTGAGAGGCGTCGCTTCCGGTCAGTCCGGTCAGGGGCGCGTGTGCGTTGTTTTTATGCGTTACAGGCCTGATTTCGTCAGGCTTCGCGGCGGGTCTCGAAACGGACCTTTTCGCTTTTTTCAATCTGAACGATGCGCGAGTCGTGGATCACGACCTCGACAGACCCATAACGGATCTGGCTGATGGCGTTCAGTATATGCTGCTCGGCCTCGGACAGGGTGCGCGACGGGTGCAGTTGATGCAGAGGGCTCATGGTGTTTTCCTCAGCGGCGTTAATTACCATAAGATAAGTCGTCTATAACGCCGTTGCCGTCAAACGGAATCTGGCTGAGTTTAGAAATCATCCTGTGTCGCTGAGCATGTTCAATGCGGCTTCGGCACGCCTAATTTCTATGCAAATTCCCAATCATTTAATTGATTTTATTATAAATTTAAAATTTCCCAAGCCCGCCCAATACGGTACTGAGCTACGCCGAACGTTCAAAACGCCCCTTGGCGAGGTCGCCACAAAGCCGCCCCGCTTTAGCCATACTAATTCAAATTTATCACCGGAAGAGTTTTAATTCCCGAAGATCAGGCGCCGTGAAAGAAGTCGTAGATGCGCTGCGCCAGGGCTTCGTTGATGCCCTCGACCTTGCGCAGGTCTTCCATGCGCGCCTTGCCCACCTCACGCCCCGACCCGAAGGCCGCCAGCAGGGCGCGCTTCTTGCGCGGGCCGATGCCCTCGATCTCGTCCAGCGGGTTCTTGGTGATCGCCGCGTCGCGTTTCTGACGATTGGCCCCGATGGCGTAGCGGTGCGCCTCGTCACGCAGGCGCTGGAGGTAGTAGAGAACCGGCGATTTCGGTTCCATCATGAACGGGTCGCGGCCCGGCATGAAAAAGCGCTCCATACCGGCGTCGCGGTCCGGCCCCTTGGCGACGCCGATGATCTTGATATCGGTCATGCCCAGTTCGTTCATGACCTCCAGCACAGCGTCGAGTTGTCCCTGCCCGCCATCGACCAGCACCAGATCGGGACGGCCGAAGCCCTCCTCTTCCGTGGCGTCGTCGGCGCGGTTTTTCAGACGCAGGAACCGGCGGCGGAAGACTTCGCGCATCATGGCGTAGTCGTCGCCGGCCTTCATCTTGTCAAGATCGCGTATGGTGAACTTGCGGTACTGGCCCTTCATGAAGCCTTCGGGCCCGGCCACCACCATGCCGCCGACGGCGTGTGTGCCGCCGAGGTGCGAGTTGTCGTAGATTTCGATGCGGTTGGGCGGGCCGGGCAGTTCGAAAATCTCCGCCACGCCCTTGAGCAGCCGCGTCTGGGCCGAATGTTCGGCCATGCGCCGCCCCAGCGCCGCCCTGGCGTTGTTGAGCGCGTGGGCCACAGCGTCGGCCTTTTCGCCGCGCTTGGGGCAATGAATCTCGACCTTGCGCCCGGCCCGCAGCGACAGGGCCTCCATCATCAGATCCGGCTCGCTCAGCGGATGCGAGACGAGGATGAGTTTCGGCACCGGGCGATCCTGATAGAACTGCCCAAGGAAAGCGTCGAGGATTTCGCCTTCGCCGCTATCGGCCTCTTCACCGCTGTCCGGCACGCGCGGGAAATAGGCGCGGTCGCCCCAGTTCTGCCCCGCCCGAAAGAAGATGCTCTGCACGCAGGCCGCGCCGCCTTCGCTGACCACCGCGAAGACGTCGGCCTCGGTCTCGCCGATACCAATGGACGAGGTCATGGAGACGTGGTTGAGCGAACGCACGCGGTCGCGCAGATGCGCCGCCTTTTCGAAATCCATATCGTCGGAGGCCTGCATCATACGTTTGGTCAGATCGTCTATGACCATCCGCGACCGCCCTTTGAGGAAGGCTTCGGCCTGCCCGACCAGACCGTTATAGTCCTCAAGGCTGATCTCGCCCGTACACGGCGCGGAGCAGCGGCGGATTTGATGCAACATGCACGGCCGCGTGCGCGAGGCGTAGACGCTGTCCGTACAGGTGCGCAGCAGGAAGGCGCGCTGCAGCGTATCGAGCGTGCGGTTGACCGCCCCGGTGGAGGCGAACGGCCCGAAATACTCGCCCTTGATCGAATGGGCCCCGCGGTGCTTGGTGATCTGGGCGGCCTCATGATCCTTGCGCACCAGAATCTCGGCAAAGGACTTGTCGTCGCGCAACAGCACATTATAGCGCGGCTTGAGCGCCTTGATCAGGCGCGCTTCCAGCAGCAGGGCCTCGCCCTCGGTCTGGGTGCGCACGATGACCATGGACCGCGTCAGGTAGACCATGCGGGCGATGCGCTGGGCGTGGACGCGCCCTTGCGCGTACTGAAGGATGCGCTTTTTCAGCGACTTGGCCTTGCCCACATAGAGCACCTCGTCGCCTTCGCCGATCATGCGATAGACGCCGGGCTTGTCCTCGGCCAGCCGCGCCTCACGCAGGATCAGGGCCGCGCCGGTCAGCACCTCTTCGGCATCGGCAATAAGGACTGGGGGGGACTCGTCGGTCGGCAAATCGGACATGGTCCCGATATAGGCGAAGCCCCGGAACGGGGCAAGAACATCCGCGGCGGGTTTCGCGGCATTGATACCCAGCCTGATGACAGAATTGCAAAGGTGCGCCACAGGAATTGACTTGCCATTGCGCCGGCATGGCGGCATGGAGAAGGTCTGCACACAAAAACGTGATCAAATGACCGCCACGCCCGCCGCCAGATCGTCCGAAATCCGCGCCCTGACGGGCCTGCGCGGAATCGCGGCCCTGTTCGTGGTGCTCTATCACGCCACCGGCTATTTCCGTTTCCCGGATCCTTGGCAGCATTACATCCGCCACGGCTATATCTCGGTCGACCTGTTCTTCGTCCTGTCCGGCTTCGTCATGGCCATGACCTATGGCAAGTTGTTCGACGCCGGTTTTCAATGGCCGAACTTCCGCAAATTCATCCTTATGCGCGTGGCGCGCGTCTGGCCGCTGTTCGCGCTGATGACGCTGATCACCGCTGCGCTGATCCCGACCCTTCTGGGCACGCGTTATTATTTCGAGGACGTCTGGCACGGCCTGCTGCCCAACCTGACCATGACTCAGGCCTGGGGACTGGCCAATTCCATCGTGCGCCCGTCGTGGTCGATTTCGACCGAATGGGCGGCCTATCTGGTCTTTCCTCTGCTGGTGATCGGCGCGCTCAAGGGCTCGTGGCAGCGTGCGCTGATCTGCGTCGCCGTGGCCGCCGGCCTTCTGGCGCTGGTCGCCTACGGCCCGCTGTGGTTCGGTCAGACGGCGCGGCGCTCCGGTCCGCTCGACATCGCCGCCTCCTACGCCACCGGCACCATGCTGCGCTGCCTGTTGAGCTTCTTCATCGGCATGGTCGCCTATCGCTTCCGGGCGCTGGTGCCGTCGCGCGCCGCCCTGCTCTGCCTTGTGGCCGCGCTGCTGCTGATCGCGTGGCGGCCTTCGGACCTGATTCTGGTCGGGCTGTTCGCGGGGCTGATCATGGCCTTGTCCGAGGACGAAGGCCCGGTGGCGAAGATGCTGTCCTGGCGTCCGGTCTATCTGGCCGGCGTGTGGTCCTACGCCATCTATCTGATCCACGATGTCGTGCTGTTCGGCGTCTTCCGCACCCTGCCGAAGCTGGGCCTGGCTTTGCCGGGCGAGCGCGTGCACTGGCTATGGGCGGGCGTCGCCCTCACGGTCGCCCTGTCGGCACTGGCGCATTACGGGTTTGAAAAGCCCTCGCGCGACGTGCTGCGCCGCCTGGTCGGTCGCTGGACCGCGCGCAAGCCGGAGCTTCACGCCTTAGCAGGCGACTTGCCCCTTGCGCCTACCACAGCGGGTCAGCCGGCGCCCCTTGCAGAGCTTCCTGTATCCGTCGCAAAGAGCCGCCGTTGATATTGTCCGGCAGGGCGTCGATATCGAAGAAATCGACATTCTTGATCTCGCCGTGCGAGGTCAGTTCGCCACGCTCGAAGCGGTCGATGCGGTAAAGCAGCACGTGGTCGCCGGGAAAGAAGCGCTCGTTGGAATGGATCGACAGCAGGCGTGGCGTTTCGAGCGCGACAATCCCCGCCTCCTCGCGCAGTTCGCGCACCACGGCGTCGCCGGTCGTCTCCATCGCATCGACGCCCCCGCCGGGCAGCCACCAACCTTCCAGATAGGTGTGCTCGATCAGCAGGACCCGGCGCTCGTCTTCGACCACCAGACCGCGCACGCCCAGCGTCTTGCCCCGCGTCATGCGCGAATGGGCAAAGAACAGCGGCCGGGTGTACGGCTCGACAAGGCGCTTCCAGTCTTCCATGTGGCGAAGATACGATAAATGCCCGCCCCCGCAACCCGGCGGCGGCGCTTTTTCGCAGTTGCGCGGTCAACAAAGCTTGAGTTCGTCCCGCAAGGCGCTTAATCAAATAAAAAACACGATCTGCCGGGAGCTTTCACATGTTGGCCATTGGAATTTTCGCTGCCTTCCTCGCCTTCTATCTGATCATCAACTACATCGATTTCGGCCGTATTGACTAAAACAGTTCCCCGGGTCGCCTTAGTCACCGGTGCCGCCAAACGCATTGGCCGCGCCGTAGCCTTCGCCCTGGCGCGCAAGGGCTACGATATCGGCGTGCATTACGGCACGTCCGACGCTGCCGCGCAGGCGCTGGTCGGAGACTTGCGAGCCTTGGGCGTGCGCGCGGCTGCGCTTCAGGCCGATCTGTCCGACGCCGACAGCGTAAAGGGCCTGATCCCCGCCGCCGCGGCGGCGCTGGGCCCCCTCTCCCTGCTGATCAACAATGCCTCGGTGTTTTTCGACGATCGCGCCGGCACCATGACGGTCGAACGCTGGCACGCCCATATGAACACCAACCTGCTCGCTCCCGTGCTGCTGGCGCAGGGCTTTGCCGCGCAGGTCGAATTGCCGGCTGTCGCGGCTATCGTCAACCTGATCGATCAGCGGGTGCTGAAACCCTCCCCACCCTTCTTTTCCTATGGACTGTCGAAGGCCGGGCTGTGGCACGCCACGCGCACGCTGGCGCAGGAACTGGCACCGCGCATCCGCGTCAACGCCGTAGGACCCGGCCCGACCCTGCCGTCGATTCACCAGAGCGAGGCCGAGTTTGAGGCCGAAGCCGCTTCGACCCTGCTGCAAAAGCGGGTGACGCCCGAACAGATTGCCGAGGCCGTGGTGTTTCTGGCCGAAGCGTCGTCGGTGACGGGGCAGATGATCTGCGTCGATTCGGGCCAGCATCTGGGCTGGAAGACACCGGATATGGAAGGGCTGTAGTCCTACATACCTTCCCAGCTTTGCTGGAGCGGTATGATTTACTTCGTGCGTTCGACGCTGTAGTCGGCCAGCGCTTCAAGCGCGTCCCGCCATTCGGACGGTTCAAAGCCCGTCAACGCGTCCTTGGCCTTCTGGGCGTAGTGGCGCGCCGTTTCGATCGTCCTGGCCATGGCGCCCGATTCGACGATCAGTGCCTGAGCCCGCGCCAGATCGCCGTCGCTCTGCGCGCGCATGGACACGGTGCGGTGCCAGAAATCGGCTTCCTGCGGCGTCGCCTTGACGGCGAGTATCAGAGGCAGGGTCGCCTTGCCCTCGGCAAAATCGTCGCCGGCATTCTTGCCCAGGCTCTGTGCCGTGCCGCCGTAATCCAGCGCGTCGTCCTGAATCTGGAAGGCCAGACCGAGGTTCATGCCGTAGTCGCGCAAGGCCTGCTGACGCACCGGCGTGGCACCGGCCCCGACCGCACCGCTTTCGGACGCCGCCGCGAACAAAGCCGCCGTCTTGGCCGAAATGATCTCAATATAGGTCGCTTCCGACAGGCCCACATCGTAGGCCTTCATCAGTTGCAGCACCTCGCCTTCGGCGATGACGCCCGACGCCTTGGACAGGATGCCCAGCGCCTGAAGCGAATCCGTCTCGACCATCAGCTCGAAGGCGCGCGCGAACAGGAAATCGCCGACCAGCACCGAAGACGGCGCGCCCCAGATGAGGTGCGCGGCGACCTTGCCGCGGCGCAACTGGCTGGAATCGACCACGTCGTCGTGCAGGAGGGTCGCGGTGTGGATGAACTCGACCGCCGCCGACAACTTGTGATGGTGCACATTCGTCGTGCCGGCCAGACGCGCCGCCGCCACGCACAACAGCGGGCGCAACCGTTTGCCGCCGGCGCTGATCAGGTGCTCGGCCAAAGCCGGAATCACCGCGACGTCGCTTTGCATACGATCGGTGATGATGGCGTTGACCGCCGCCATGTCGTCGGCGCACAGACGCACCAGCGCCTCGACATCCGCCTTGCCCGCGACCTGTGCGGGGGCTGACTTGTGCGTTTTCTCGATATTGGCGGTATCCAAAACCAACGACTCCGGCACCCTGGAAAGTGTTAAATCCCCTTAAACTTCCTTTACGGCTTAGTCCATGCCCCGCGCGGCGACTTTGTGCTATATCCCGATAAAATTGATACCGTTCCGGATACGAACCCCTTGGAAGAGTCAGCGTCTACGCTCCGCCCCGACATCCTGGAAACCACCCTGCTGGGCGGACGGGTTTCCCTGTGGCAACCCGCGAAGGGCTACCGAATCGGCATGGATGGCGCGCTGCTGGCGGCAGGCGCTGCGGGGATCGTGAATGAAGGCCGCAGCAAGGCCCCGACGGTTCTGGAACTCGGCTGCGGCGTCGGGGGCGTCATTTTGTCGCTGGCGGCGCGTTGCCCGCAGGTGAGCGCCACCGGCATCGAGCGCGACGCGGCGACCTTCGCCCTGACCGAAAGGAATCTGGCGCGCAGCGGCGGGCCGCATCGCGCTATCCATGGAGATATCGGCACGGGCTATCGGTCCTTCGACCTGCCGCGTTTCGATCTGGTGCTGAGCAATCCGCCCTATTTCGACGATCCCGATACGCTGCGCGCGCCGCATGAACTGAAGCGTCCGGCTTGGATCGCCGATGACGGTTTGCAGGCGTGGCTCGATTTCGCACAGGCTGCGGTAGTGGACGGCGGGGACATCCTGTTCGTACACCGCGCCGACCGACTGGGCGATATTCTCGGTGGCCTGCCCAAGTGCGGATCGTTCATCATCCGCCCGATCCAGCCGTTTGTGGACAAGGAGGCCAAACGCGTGCTTGTCCGCGCCAAGCGCCTCGGCAAGGCACCATTGCGCCTGTTGCCGCCGCTGATCCTGCACGACGATGGCGAGCGTAAACACACACCCGAAGTCGAGGCGATCCTGCGCGGGGAAGCGGAATTGGGGTGGTAAGCCGTCGCAAAGTACGTTTCAAATGCCACAAAAATCATTCAAAATAGAAATTTGCCGTGTCGGACCTTAGACAAGATATAAAAGATGCATATTACAAGGAACTCGAAAGACGAGATTCCATTGTAAATTCAACATCAATGCCCATGGGATTGATGCCAATATTATTTACACTTTTATTTTTTATCTTTTCAAAAATAGAAAAGGAAATTTCATTAAATTCAATTGCAGCATATGAATTTTCATTAATTGGATTTTACTGCCTAACGGTCTCATGTATTTATCTATCAATGGCCGTATGGAGTCACGATTACAACTTCATTCCACATATGACCTCAATTATTAAATACAAGTCAGAGTTAATTGAGAGCGCTACAGAAAGAGAAACCGAAGAAACTGCTGAGAAAAAAGCAACCAATCATTTGTACGATCAATACGCCGAATGTGCCACTCTGAATGCAATAAGGAATAAATTCAAAGCAGAATCGATTTACGAATGCAAAAAATGGCTGATGATTTCTCTTGGAATAATTATGACATCTGGTCTTCTCATTATACCAAATTTAATTAGTAATGACTCTTCCATATCCATATCAATCACAAAGGAGTAGCCATGCAGGAAGAAAATCAATCTCCTCCACCACCCCCTCCTCCACCACCGGCAATCCCAACTCCTCCTCCTAGTCGATTAGAGAAAAACAGCAGCGACTTTCCTGTGCGTCACAACGACGAATAAAAGTCTTCATCTACAAATAAGCCCCGCCACGTGAACCGTGACGGGGCCATTTGTTCCAACTCACGGGTGCAGGGGCAACTGCCCCTGCAAAAACCGCTTCGCACTTTTTGGACTGCGCTTAATTGACCGTCGGGCGGCCGATCACCAGATGCTCGCCGTCGAAGCCGACGCTGATCACGTCCCCGTCCGAATACTCTCCAACGAGGATGCGTTTGGCGATGGCGTCGACCAGTTGCTTCTGGATCACCCGCTTCAGCGGTCGCGCGCCGTAGGCCGGCTCGTAGCCCAGTTCGGCGAGGTGGTTCAGCGCCGCGTCGTCGATGGCGAGGGTCATCTGACGATCCTTGAGCAGCTTCTCCAGACCCTTGAGCTGAATACGCACGATACTGCCCATCTGCGCCCGACCGAGGCGTTGGAAGAGGATGGTCTCGTCGATGCGGTTGAGGAATTCCGGCCGGAAGTGGCGCTTGACCTCTTCCATGACCAGACCACGCACCATTTCGACGTCGGCCCCGTCCTCCATATTGACGAGGAACTGCGAACCGAGGTTCGAGGTCATGACGATCAGGGTGTTGCGGAAATCGACCACGCGCCCCTGCCCGTCGGTCAGACGCCCGTCGTCCAGCACCTGAAGCAGAACGTTGAAGACGTCCGGGTGCGCCTTTTCGACCTCATCGAACAGCACGACCTGATAGGGCCGGCGGCGCACGGCCTCGGTCAGCGCGCCGCCCTCGTCGTAACCGACATAGCCCGGAGGCGCGCCGATCATGCGCGAGACGGCGTGCTTTTCCATATATTCCGACATGTCGAGGCGTGTGATCGCGGTCTCGTCATCGAACAGAAATTCGGCCAGCGCCTTGTTCAGTTCGGTCTTGCCGACGCCCGTAGGCCCCAGGAAGAGGAAGGAACCGATCGGGCGATTGGGGTCTTTCAGCCCCGCCCGCGCACGGCGCACGGCGTCGGACACGGCTTCGAGGGCCTCGTCCTGACCGACGACGCGCTTGCGCAGTTCGTCCTCCATGCGCAGCAGCTTGTCGCGTTCGCCTTCCAGCATCTTGTCAACCGGAATGCCGGTCCAGCGCGAGACGACCTGAGCGATCTGAGACGAATCCACCACTTCCGGGGTCAGCGGCGCTTCTTCCGACTTGGACTCCGCCTCAGCCACCCGTTTTTCCAGTTGCGGGATCTGACCGTAGAGGATTTCCGACGCCCGTTGCAGGTCGCCGGAGCGCTGCGCCGCCTGAAGTTCGATCCGGACGCGATCCAGCGCTTCGCGGGCGCGCGAGGCGGCCCCAACCTTGTCCTTTTCGGACTGCCAGCGGGCGGTCAGTTCGGCGGACTTGCCTTCCAGCTCGCCCAGTTCCTCATTGAGCTTTTCGAGGCGCGTCTTCGACCCCGTATCGCTTTCCTTTTGCAAGGCCTCGCGCTCGATCTTGAGCTGCACGATGCGACGGTCGAGTTCGTCCAGTTCTTCCGGCTTGGAATCGACGGCCATGCGCACGCGCGAACCGGCCTCATCGATCAGGTCGATAGCCTTGTCCGGCAGGAAGCGGTCGGCGATATAGCGGTTCGACAGGGTCGCCGCTGCCACGATGGCGCTGTCGGAAATCTTGACGCCGTGGTGGACCTCGTACTTTTCCTTCAGGCCGCGCAGGATGGAAATGGTGTCCTCGACCGTCGGTTCCTGCACGAAAACCGGCTGGAAGCGGCGGGCCAGAGCCGGGTCCTTCTCGACGTGCTTCTGGTATTCATCGAGCGTGGTGGCGCCGACACAGTGCAGTTCGCCGCGCGCCAGAGCGGGTTTCAGCAGGTTCGAAGCGTCCATGGCGCCGTCCGACTTACCGGCACCGACCAGCGTGTGCATTTCGTCGATGAACAGCACGATCTGGCCTTCGGCCTGCGTCACTTCGTTGAGCACGGCCTTCAGGCGCTCCTCGAACTCGCCGCGGTACTTGGCCCCGGCGATCAGCGCGCCCATGTCGAGCGATAAAAGCTTCTTGTCTTTCAGGGATTCCGGCACGTCGCCATTGACGATGCGCTGAGCCAGACCTTCGACAATGGCAGTCTTGCCCACGCCCGGCTCACCGATCAGGACGGGGTTGTTCTTGGTGCGGCGGGCCAGCACCTGAATCGTGCGGCGAATCTCTTCGTCACGGCCGATGACCGGGTCGATCTTGCCATCCAGCGCGGCCTGAGTCAGGTCACGGGCATATTTGTTGAGCGCATCGAAACCGGCTTCGGCATTGGCCGAATTGGCGGGCTTGCCCTTGCGGAATTCCTTCTGCGCGTCCTTAAGCGACCCCAGCGATGTGCCCGCGGCCTTGAGCAGGGTCGCGCCGTCGCCATTGTTCAGCGCCGCCACCAGCAGGCGATCGGCCGTGACAAAGGCGTCGCCGCCCTTATTGGCGTCGTTTTCCGCTTCGGTGAAGGCTTTGGCGGTATCATTGTGCATATAAAGCTGCTGTGAACCGCCGGTGACGGACGGCAGCTTGTTCAGCGCCGTATCGACCGCGCCGACAAAGGCTTCCGGACGACCGCCCGCGCGCTCGATCAGCGGATGCGCCACGGATTCGCGATCCTCGGTCAGCGCCTTGAGCAGATGCAGAGGTGTGAAATACTGATGATTTCGGCTCTGGGCGATGGCCTGAGCGCTCTGGATAAGCTTCTGAGTTTTCTCAGAGTATTTGTCGATATTCATAGTCTGGCTTCCCCTTTAGAGGCGGATGGATTTGAGCGGCCCTTCGACGGAAGCGACCGCTCATGTTCTCCGATATGGTGTGATCTTCGCGCCACACAAGGGGCCACAAAAGCGGAATTATGTCGCAGGTCAGCGAATGAGAACGACTTGAAAATCCGTCAATCCCTGCCACGCCGCATCGGCTGTCAGCACCGGCATCTCCCGCACCTTAGCGAGAGCCAGACAGGCGCGGTCACCCAGTGACAAACCCAGTGCGCGGGTAGTCAGGCGCAGCGCACCCGCCAAAAAGGCCTGTTCGACATCGTGAGCGACGACCTCTATGCCCAAGGCCTCCACGGCTTGCCTTGCGGTTTCCGACGGCAGGCCCTTTTCGCACAGTTTAGCGATCACTTCCGAAAAATTGACGGCGGAAATCATCGCGTCGGGCAGTACGGCCTGTACGCGATCGGCCCCGGCTTCGTTGAACAGCAGAGCCAGCACCGCCGAGCTGTCGAGGATATAATCACTCATGATCGGCGGCGGCACGCCTGTCGCGAATCAATTCCTCCGCTACATTTCCGGGAGCTGTGGCGTAATCCCTGACCAGCGCCTGTGCCCGCTTGACGGCCAGATCGACCGGCTCAAGGATTACGGCTCCGTCCACCAGTCGAGCTACCAGCCTGCCCCCGGTGGGTAAGCCCATTTCCGCACGCATCTGTGCGGGGATGACCAGACGGCCATTGGCCGCCAGTGTTATGTGGGTCTGGTACATGCCGCACCTCGAAATGTCATATTTTAAAATAATGACACTTGAAGAAAAAATGTCAATCAGAGGCGGATCACATAGGTCTTCAGCGTCGTCTCGATGACTTCCCACACGCCCGTAAAGCCGGGCCGCAGCACGAAACGCGAGCCGGTCTCCAGCCGCAGCGGCGGCTTGCCGTCTTCGTGCAGGACCGAAACCCCTTCAAGTATTTCGCAATATTCCCATTCGTCGTAAATGACGCCCCACGCGCCCGGCGTCGCCTGCCAGAAACCGGCCCAGGTCTTTTCATCCGCAGAGGTTTCGAGATTCCACGTCAGGAAACGCGGATCGCCGGAAACCACACGCTCCGGCGCCGGCGCACCCGCTTCGGGTTGCGGCAAGGCCTCACGATCGAACAGCAAGAGGGTCATGACCACCTCAAAATGCAAAAAACCGGCCCTGATTAGACATCAGAGCCGGTTCGGATTCTCTCACATAAGCCGAAAACCTATTTCGGCGCCAGGATCATGATCATCTGGCGGCCTTCCATTTTCGGCTCATATTCCACCTTGGTGGTGCCTTCGAAGTCCGCCTTGACCTGATTGAGCAGTTTCAATCCCAGTTCCGGATGGGCCATTTCACGGCCACGGAAGCGGAGCGTCACCTTGACCTTGTCGCCTTCTTCGAAGAAGCGCGTCATGGCCTTGGCCTTCACCTCGTAATCGTGTTTATCGATATTCGGGCGAAGTTTGATTTCCTTGATTTCGACGACCTTCTGCTTCTTGCGGGCTTCGGCCTTCTTCTTCTGCTCCTGGAAGCGGAACTTGCCGTAGTCGAGAATCTTGCAGACGGGCGGATCGGCGGTCGGGGAGACTTCGACCAGATCAAGACCGGCTTCTTCGGCGGCTTCCAGCGCGGCGGAAGTCGGCATGATACCCTGCTTCTCACCGTTATGGTCGATCAGGAGGACACGCGGAACCTTGATGTCCTGATTGATACGGGGGCCGTCTTTCGCGGGCGGGGCTTGCATTGGGCGACGAATAGGGATGTCTCCATGGACTGTTTAAACGGGCCGGACTCACCTGTCCGGAACTGGGGCCTAATTATAGGAAGGGGCCAGGGGTGATCAATCCCCTTTATGGCGCGCAAGGCGTTAATTTTTCAGCCTGTTGCCGCCTCGCCCTATGTAAGCAGCGAGCAGTAGATATCAAGGGTCGCGGCGCACATGGCCGAAAGGCTGAAGCGTTCGTGCACGCGCGCCCGGCCCGCTGCGCCCATGACGGCGCGCGCCGGAGCAGAGGTTTGCACCGCCACGCGCATGGCGTCGGCCCAGGCCGACGCATCGCCGGGCGTCACCAGCCAGCCCGTCACGCCGTCTTCGACCGTCTCCGCCGTCGCGCCATGTCTGGCCGCCAGCACCGGGCGGCCCATGGCCTGCGGCTCGACCGCCGTGCGTCCGAAGGCCTCCGGCTCCAAAGACGGGGCCAGAGCAAAATCGCACAGCGCATAGGCCGCGGGCATGTCCGAGCAGTGGCCGACGATCTTCACCTGATCTTCGATCCTCAGACGCGCGGCCAGGGTGCGCAGTTCCTGCGTATAGTCGCTGCGCCCCTGATCGTCGCCGGCGAGGATCAGTTGCACGTCCGGACGGCCCAGCCCCTTAAGCGCCTCGATGACCAGCGCCTGTCCCTTCCAGCGCGTCAGACGACCGGCCAGCAGGAAACGCGTCCGGCCATCGGCGCGGTCGATGCTCCAATCCTTCGCCAGCTTGTTCACCCGCACGGCATCGACCGCCGACGGCTCGAATTTGCTCAGATCGACGCCGCGCGGTACGGCGATCACCTTTGCCGGATCGAGGTCGTATTCGCCCAAAACATGCGCGCGCGTATAGCCGGAATTGGCGATCACCACGTCCGCCGTGGTCATGCGTCCGTTATACCAGCGCTTGAGCCCCGAACCGGCATTATAGATGCCGTGATAGGTGGTGACCGTCTTCACGCCCTCGGCCTTCGCCGCCGGCAAGGCCGACAGCGCCGGGGCGCGCGAGCGCACATGCACGATGTCAGGCTGCTCCTTGCGGATCAGCGCCCGCAGCGCGAAATGGTTCTTGAGCTGCACATAGGGGTTCTTGGAATGCACCGGCAGGCGATGCACCACCGCCCCGATCTGCCTGAGATAGGCTTCCAGACGCCCGCCCTTCGACACGACGATGGCCCTGCCCCCCGCCTCGATCACCGCACGCGCCACATCGACCACGGTCTGTTCGACGCCGCCGGTATCGAGTTCCGGCACGACCTGCATCACGGTATAGGGGAAGAATAAGGTCATAAGCGCTTGTTCGGTGGGCTTCGGGCGATTATGGCTTATGCGCATGAGCCTACAGCCAAATCAAGACAGCACGCAGTTTCTCCACGGTACGGACGGCGCCCGTATCGCTTACCGGCGTGTTAGGGGCGAAGGCCCGACCGTCCTGTGGCTGGGCGGGTTCAAGTCCGACATGACCGGCTCCAAGGCCGAAGCGCTGGCGCAGGCCGCGCGGGCCGAAGGCTGGGATTTCCTGCGCTTCGACTATGCGGCGCACGGCGAAAGCCCCGGCAAGTGGGAAGACGCCCGCATCGGCCACTGGCGGCAGAACGTGCTGGACGTGGTCGATAACCTGACCGAAGGCCCGCTGATCGTTATCGGTTCCAGCATGGGCGGGTGGATGGCCGCGCTGCTGATCCGCGACCGGCCTGAGCGCGTGCAGGCCGCCGTCTTCATCGCCCCCGCGCCCGACTTCGCCACCGAACTGATGCTGCCCTCTCTGTCGCCCGAAGACCGGAGATCGCTGGAGGTTTCAGGTTTCTTCCATCTGCGCGGCTATGATTATGACGTGCCCATGTCGCAGGCTTTTTTCGATGAGGCGCGCGACCATCGGGTGCTCGACCAGCCCCTCGTCTTCGACGGACCGGTGCGCATCCTGCACGGGCTGGAGGACGAGGTCGTGCCGTGGGAACACGGCCTCCGACTGGCGCGGCACATAGCGTCGAAGGACCTGACGGTGAACCTGATCAAGGGCAGCGACCACCGCCTGTCGGGCCCCGCCGATCTGAAGCGACTCATTCAGACGGTCTCGGCCCTGAGAGCGGCCCACACCACCTGAAGCCCTTCGCGATAGGTCGGGAATTGCGGCCGCCAGCCCAGTTCGGCCTTGGCCAGGGCATTGGACACGCGCTTGTTCTCGGCATAGAAGCGCCGCATGCCGGGGCTGAGGTCCGGCGCGTCGAAAAGGATTTCCGGCGGCGTGTCGAAGCCGAAGGTCTGCGCCGCCCACACCATCACGTCGTCCGCCGGGGCCGGTTCGTCGTCGCACAGATTGTAGACGGCCCCCGCGCGCCGACGTTCGGCGCTGCGCATCAGGGCGTCAGCGCAGTCGGTGTCGTAGAGCCGAGAAAAGACCTGTCCCGGCTTGTGGATGCGCCGCGCCGTCCCGTCACGCAGCCGTTCGATGACGCTGCGGCCCACGCCGTACAGGCCCGGCAGGCGGAACACCGCCACATCGTGGTGAGGCGTGAGCGATTGCCACTGCGATTCGGCCAGAACCCGCCGCCGTCCTTCGGTCGACAGGGGCGTCGGGGCCTGATCCTCGAAGGCCCAGCCGCCGCCCCGATCACCATAAACCCCGGTTGTCGAAAGATAACCGATCCATTTGCGCGGGGCGTCGATCAGGGCCGACCCCACCGCCGCAAAGGCCGGACAGCCCTTATCGTCAGGCGCAGGCGTAACAAGGATCATGTCCGCCGCGCGGGCAAGGTCCGACAGGTCCGTCCCGGCGGGATCGACGGCCCGGATGCCCTGCGCCGTCAGGGCCGCGCGTTTATCGGCAGAGCGCGCCGTGGCGGCAAGGCTGTATCCGCGCGCCCGACACAGATCGGCAAAAGCCGCGCCGATAAAGCCGTGGCCGAAGACCAGCACCGGCTTCATGAAAACTATTGCGCCGATGCGGAAGCCGCCGACGCTTCGGCAGCGGCCTGCGCCTTGGCGGCGCGTTCGGCGGCCTGCTCGGCCTTGCGTCGGGCGTCGCGCTCGGCCTTCTCGCGCTGGGCGCGGACGACATCGGGCAGCACGACCTCATGGCCGAACGGCTCAGGCGAGCGCACGCCCAGACCCTGCGGCCAGACCAGGCTCAGCCCGATCATCAGAAGCGCGATCACCGCCGCGCCGGTATAGAAGACCTTGTCGTTCATGCCCCAGCTATAGCCTTCCCTCGACGGCTTGAGAAGTCATTGAGACGAAATTCATTCCCAAAATTCAGGCACCTCCGGCACCCGGTTAAACGCGATCTTCGCCCCGACGAACTCATGCAGCTTCGGCTTCGGCCCGATACTGATGCGATCCTTGCCGAAGCGCTGGTTGAGCGCGTCCATCGCCTCCAGCAGCCGCATATGGCGCGGGTCCTCGTCCGCCGCCGGGCTGTAGCCGAACAGGTCCGGCGCCGTATCGGCCGGAATGAGCCGCAGGCAGGTCACCGACACCTTCTTGATGCGCGTCTGGTTGAGGCTGCGCACGCAGGCGTCCCACAGTGCGTCCGCCGCCTCCAGCATACGGAAGCTGTCGGCCGTGGCCATGAACAGCCGCTCGCCCTGCGCCCGACCCTCCTTCGTCCCGCGGATCGACAGGTGCAGCCCGCCGCACTTATAGCCCATCCGCCGCAGCCGCGAGCCGCACTTGGCCGTCAGGCGGCGGGCCACGGAACGCGCCGCCTCGACCGGACGCAATTCGGCGGCCAGCACGTGGGAATGGCTGATGCTGCCGCGCTCGGTCTCGATATCCGGCGGGTCGATGCCGTGCAGGCTGTACCAGAACTGATCCCCGCCGATCCCGCCCCACAACTGCCGCATCCGTGTCGGGCTGAGGTGCCAGAGCTGACGCGGATCGCTGATCCCCGCCTTGTGCAGCCGCCCCTTCATCGCCGGGCCGATCCCCGGAAAATCCCCGATGTCGATATCGAGCAGCGGCCCCGGCAACTGATCCATGCGCAGCACCGTCAGCCCCAGCGGCTTTTTCATGTCCGCCGCCGTCTTGGCCAGCATCCGTGACGGGGCCAGTCCGACCGATGAGGTCAGACACTCGCCGATATGGGACAGGATGCGCCGTTGTATCCGGTGCCCCAGCGCCCGCGCGGCGGCTTCGTTGGTTTCCGGCCCCATCAGCCGGCAGGCCACCTCATCGATCGAACAGACCTTATCGACCGGGATGATATGATCGATTTCTTCAAGGATGCGGTGGTGAATGCGCACATATTCATCGGGCCGCGCCTCGACAATTTCCAGATGCGGACAGATCTGCCTGGCGATCCCGACGGGCGTGCCGGTCTTGATCCCCAGGACCTTGGCGTCCTGACTGGCGGCGATGGCGCAGGTATAGTCGCTTTTCACCGGCACCACGATCAGCGGCTTGCCGCGCAGGTGCGGTTTGGCCTGCTGCTCGCAACTGGCGAAAAAGCTGTTCATGTCGAGATAGAGCCATTTCAGCCCTCCCCCATCATCCCATTTTTGGGCCCGCTGTTTGGCGCACACATTCTGCATTTTCAGAACATAACAAGAACATTTAGATTGAGTCAAGCCGCGCCATAACCGTTAACAACGGTGTGAAGGCCAAAAGCGGGGGCTTTCGCACCTGCACCCAAATGCACTATAGGGTGTAGATGTCAGTGACGAAGCCCCAGCCTCCCCGATCGGAACAGGACCCCGAAACCGTCCCCGCATCCGGCACAAAAGAGGCCAAGCCGACGCTCAGACGCGCCATTCTCGACAATGGCGCGCTCAGCGTGATGTTTGCCGTGGTGTTCATCAATCTGGTGGGCTTCGGCCTGCTGGTGCCGCTGATGCCCTTCTTCGCCCAGACCCTGAACGCCGGGCCGTGGCAGGTGACACTGGTCTTCGCCGCCTATTCGCTGGGGCAGTTCTTCGCCGAACCCCTGTGGGGCGCGCTGTCGGACAAGTGGGGGCGAAAGCCCGTGCTGGTCATCACCACCGCCTCCAATGTGCTCTTTTACATCCTGCTCGCCTTTGCCCCCAGTGTGTGGTGGGCCATCGCCATCCGCTTCTTCAACGGCATAGGGTCGGGCAATGTGTCGTGCATCCAGTCCTATGTGTCGGACATGTCCGAGCCGCATCAGCGCGCCGGGCGCATGAGCCTGATCGGCGCGGCCTTCTCGCTGGGCTTTGTCGTCGGCCCGGTCATCGGCGGCTTTCTGGCCCACGAAGACGCCGGTGCCGCCGGGTTCCGCCTGCCCCTGTTCCTCGCCGCCGGGCTGTCGGCGGTGGCGACGCTGGGCATCCTCTTCTATGTGCGCGAAAGCCGCGTGCGCACGCATACCGTGCCCCAGAATTTCCGCGCCACCTTCGCCGAAGCGCGCCGAAACCCGATCATCAGCCGCCTGATCCTCGCCACCCTCTTCTATATGGCGGCGCTGGCGGGGCTTGAGGCCACCTTCGGTCTGTGGGCCAAGGCGCGTTACGAGTGGGGCCCGCGCGAAGTCAGCCTGATCTTCCTGTTCATCGGCGTCACCGCGGCCCTGATGCAGGTGGTCTTCACTCGCCCGCTGGTCCGCCGCTATGGCGAGGCGCGCATACTGGTGCTGGGGCTGTTCGTCTTCGGACTGGGTTTTTTCCTGCAGGGGGTGAACCAGATACCGCTGCTGGTCACGCCGCTGGTCATGCTGGCCGCCCTGGGACAGGCAGTGATCTTCGCCTCGATCTCGGCCATCATCTCGAAATCGACCTCGCCCGACCGTCAGGGGGCCATGCTGGGCCTGAACCAGTCGACCGGCGCCATCGCCCGCATCGCCGGGCCGGTCATGGCCGGCTTCCTGTTCAGCCAGTTGGGCGCCGACGGCCCGCTATGGTTCTGCGCCATCATGTGCTTTACGGGCGCGCTTCTGGCGCTGCGCGTCGCGCGGGTCGAACGCCAGATGACAGCGGAATAGCGGTTTCAGAAGATCAGAAACGCCGCCAGAGCCATGCCGATGCTCAGGCCCAGAATGATGTCGAGCGGACGCACGCCGGACGCCTTGCGCACCCCGTCGCTCTTGGACGTGTAGTTGAGTTTGATCGCCACGGTTCTATGTCCCGAAATGTGCCAACTGCCCGGCCAGGAGCAAAAGCCATGCCTGCGCCTTCCTTCGGCCTGACACGGCCCATTTCAAAAAAATCGCAAAATCAGGGGAAAACTTTGCAAAAGCCCTTGCGTTTGAAATTCCAAAAGTCTAATTGTCCGCCCTCTCCGCTGAGGCGGGGAACACAAAATGGACACGCACTCGTAGCTCAGCTGGATAGAGCATCAGACTACGAATCTGAGGGTCAGGAGTTCGAATCTCTTCGAGTGCGCCATTTTGTTAGAGACAGGCTCCCTTCGGGGGGCCTTTTCTTTTAGTTCACACAATCCTTTAGTAGCTTAAGCGGCAATCTACCGCTGCTCAGATTTGATGTCCAAAAACAGGCTGCCCCTCTTAAAGCTTACATGTAAATAGCTTGAGCACCTTTTCTGCTTTGAAAAAAAATGTGAACCACCGCACGTCATTTATGTGGCATCCTCAACGCTGTTAGCCGATTCAGGTGTAGTATTATGAAGTCAAACTTATTCACGCTGGGCTATGAGAGCGCCTCACTTGAAGACTTCATATCTACGTTAAAAAAAGCAGATATCGATATAATTATTGACGTACGAGAGCTTCCTTTATCGCGTCGAAAAGGTTTCTCGAAAAACATTCTCAACCAGACATTAGCTGCCAACGGAATAGGGTATGTTCATCTAAAAGGTCTAGGCGACCCCAAGGAAGGACGAGACGCAGCCAAGGCAGGTAATATGAAAAAATTTTTAAGCGTCTTCACTGGCCATATGCGAACAGATCGCGCTCAAAGCGACTTACAAGAAGCCATCAAATTAGCGACATCTCATACTGCCTGCCTTCTTTGCTTTGAAAGAAATCACGAGCATTGCCACCGAACTATCGTTGCATCTGCAATTGCGAAAGTGACAAATCAATCAGTGCGTCCAATTGGCATTCCAAAAGGAATCGCTGCAAGTTGCAATTATCCAATTGTTACACCCATGCACGAACATGCCGACACATTCGCATAACGCTATAAGCACTTCGGAAGCCATTATTCTAGTTAAAGCATTCCCGCAAATCGGCACAAAACATGGCGAAACTGTCTGCGTTGCAGGAGTAACCCGTTCTGGAGAGTGGTTGCGGCTTTTTCCAGTCACTTTCAGAAAGCTTGATGATTCTAAGCAGTTCAAAAGATGGGACATTGTCCGCTTTGACTGGCGTTCCCCGACTGACGACAGGCGTCCTGAAAGCCGCCATTTACTTTTGAACTCTCTCGAGATTATCGGTGACGTCCCGCAAAGAGACCGACAAAGTCTGTTATCCCCCATTGAACACAGAGGGTTATCGTCAATAAGGGCGGAGGGGAAAAGCTTGGCCTTGATAAGGCCTGTCGTAGACAGGTTTAAGATCGAGAAGAAATCTGATGCAGAAATTGCAAAAGAGACTGCATCTTATCAAACTGCTGTGAGCCAAACAGATATGTTTGACGAACGCACACTAAAAGCAATTCAGCCGTGTCCCTATAAATTTTCATACCATTATAAAACTGAGGAGAACGGAGAAACTTTCAAACGGACGGGGACCTGTCAGGACTGGGAAGTTCAAGCGACATACTACAGATGGCGGAAATTATATGGGGAGGAAAAGGCGCTGGCTGAGATTAATCGCGTTTTCGGTGAAGAATACCCTCAGAAGGGAATGCTATTTGCTATGGGAACTCACTCTCAGTACCCGGATACATGGCTAATAAATGGCATTATCCGCATGGATGAACTTGGCCAATTATCTTTACCCTTTTAATTAGCGCCCTGATTTATCATGACTGATACCGAACACACCACGCCCGACGCCGAAGAGGTCTACGAACTGTCCTCGCAGTTCGCCCGCGCCATTGCCGACCATACGGCCAGCCACGATACCGGGACCATCATCCACGCCCTGCTCGATCTGGCGGTCAATGCCGGCATGATCGGCGATTACAGCGAGGTCGAGACGTTGGAACTGATCAAGGCCACGATCGACGCAGCGCTGGTCAATGCGCGGCTCGAAGCCGGGACCGGTATCTAGGCTTCGCCTTCCGGGTCTTTACGCCGCGCGGCGCGGCGTTCCACCCATTCTTCCATCGGGTGGGCCACGATCAGCAGCAACAGCACGATAACCGCCCCGATCAGAAAGGCCGGCCACACGCCCAGCCCTGCCGTAATCCCCAGCGCCGCCGTCGCCCAGATGGCCGCCGCCGTGGTCATGCCGTGCACCTCCAGCGTCAGGCGTTTCTGGATCAGCACCCCAGCCCCCAGAAAGCCTATGCCCGCCATCACACCCTGAATGACGCCCTGCACGGTGCGGCTTATGGCGTTGGGGTCGGTCTGCAGCAGGGTCAGGTGCGTGGCGGTGACGCCGATCATCGCCGCCCCCAGCGCGATCAGCCCCATGGTGCGCATCCCGGCGGGTTTGCCGCGCGCGTCGCGGTTGGTGCCGATGACCATGCCGATCACGGTGGCAGCCAGCAGTCTCAGGGTAATATCGGTCGTTTCCAGCATTCGCGTATCATCGGCCCGTTCGCATAAAGAAGAAATAGCCTCTCGCCGGACGAATGGCCCAGGAAAGTCATCCGCAAACCCTGCTCCGTTCGGATCGATTAAATTTTCGGGGCAGTATCGGTTGGCTGGAAGCTGGGCAAAATCGGGTTAAATCTGAATACTTTTGTCCGAAGGCATACTGCAACGCCGAGGATCGTTGAAAAGCCTATGGAAATCTCATAACGTCGAAACGACCATGGCTGACGCTCCCGCACCCACAAAAATCAAGATGACGGATATTGCCCGTCTCGCCGAGGTCTCTTTGGCGACTGTATCGCGCGCGCTGGCCGACAGCCCTCTTGTGCCGGACGTTCAAAAGCAGCGTATACTGGCCATAGCTGAAGCGCACGGCTATGCGGTCAACCAGGCGGCGCGCAATCTGCGCACACAAAGCACGCGAACGGTCGGCCTTGTACTGCCGCTCGGCCATGAAACCGGGCAGCAAATGACCGACCCGTTCCTTCTTGAACTGGTGGGCTTTCTGTCCGAAGAGGTTTTTCGACGCGGTTACGACGTGCTGGTCTCGAAAAATCTTTCGCCGCAAACCGGTTGGCTTCGTACCCTTGTCCAATCGCGGCGTTTTGACGCCATGCTTGTTCTTGGTCAAAGCGATCAGCACGAAGAGATCAACGCGCTCGCCAGCCTCTATAATCCAATGGTAGTATGGGGACAGCGCCTCCCCGACCAGGGATATTGTTCCGTGGGCGTCGACAATGAGGACGGCGGGCGCTTAGCGGCCGAACACCTGTTGGGCAAGGGCCGCAAGACCCTTTTGTTTCTCGGTCCGACACAGGTTCCTGAAGTGGCCTCACGCCTCAAAGGCTTCCGGGCGGCGCTGACCCATGCGGGCCTGAAGTTGACCCCGTCGCAAATCGTCGAGACCCATTTCACGCCGGACTCCGCTTATGAAACGGTCAAAGGCTTGATTGCGAGCCGACGCCGTTTCGATGCCATTTTTGCCGCATCGGATGTTATCGCTCTGGCGGCTATCAACGCGCTCACAGACGCCGGTCGCAGCGTGCCGGGCGACGTTTCCGTGTGTGGTTTTGACGACGTCGCCATGTCAAAAAATACATCCCCTGCCTTGTCGACCGTGAAACAAGACCTTCGTCTCGGCGCCCAGCTCATGGTGGATCTCCTGTTCCGGCGTCTGGCCGGGGAGAGGACCTCCTCGGCCGTGCTTGCCGCCGGACTGATCGAGCGCGCTTCGAGCTGAGGCTCAATACTCCGCGTTGAGCGACCGAAGCCGCCGACCGGCCGGATTGCGCAGGTGGTTGAAAACCAGAGCCGCAAACAAGACAAGCGCCAGCCCCGTCGCCAGAATGAAGCCGTAGCGCGCCTCCCCGAACGCGTCAGAAACGGCCCCCATTGCCAGAGGTGCAATTACCGCGCTTAAGCAAGTGAAAAATAGAATGATGCCGCCAGCCGCACCGTGTTGCGCCTTCTTAAAACCGGAAATACCCTTCGAATTGATCGTGGGGTACATGACGGACATGAATAGACCAGACAAAGGCAGGCTATAAACGGCCGCCCCCTGCCCCCCGACCAAGGCGCTGACAAAACAAAGCAGAATGGCTCCTGAACACAGAAGAAGCACAAGGGTCCAGTTGAGATGCGCCAGCATCCACGCCCCCATGAACCGGCCGCCCGCGCGCAGCACGAAGAAAATGGCCAGAGCGTAAACGGCCAGCCAGACGGCGGGCCCGTCGTAACCCCGCAGTAAGGTCGGCATCCACACGTAAATGGCGGTCTCCACGCCCACATAAAGCATAGCCAAGGCTGAAAATCCCAAGGCGTGCGGGTCGCGAATGAGCGCGAGCGAAGCCTTAAGACTGAAGCCTTTTTCCGCGCTTGTCTGGCGCTGAGGATAGCGCACGACAAACGCCGTCATGATCAGTGCCGTGCACAGGGCCCCCGCGATGACGTAAAGCCACTTCCATGAGGCGCCGGTGATCAGGAGCTGGGTTACGATGAGCGGCCCGATTATGGCCCCAACGCCGAAAAAGCCCTCGACCATGTTCATGACCCGCGTATGGCTTTCCGTCGACGTAGAAATGTCGCCGATCAGCGCCAGGGCTCCCGTCTTGAACACACCGATCGCCAGTCCGGAGATGAACAGCAAGAGGGCAAAAACCAGGAAATCATCACCCACCGCAAACAGGAAGGAATTGGTTGCGAAGAGACTGAGGCCCAGAATAATCGTCCATTTGCGCCCCATGGTGTCTGCCAGGAAACCTAAGCCGAGGCCCGCGATCGCGATGCCGGCCATGGTGGCATAGTGGAAGGCCCCCGCCTGGGTCATACTGAGTCCGTATTCCCTGATCACTTCGGGAATGATGACACCCACCGCATCGGTCGTCATCGCAAACATCATGAACATGAGGTAGGTGAGCCCGGTAATCAGGGCGATGTTGGCCGGGCGGGCCAGGCTTTGTGTGGCGATCGTCATGAGGGTTTCCCCGGTACGTGTCATCGATATACGCGCCGCGTAACTGATGGCGACAAGAAAAAGAAACGGGAACCGGACGCCGAGGGAGGAGACGCCGGTTCCCGCTGCCCCACGCTTGGGCGTTTAGAAGCGATACTTGAGGCTAATCGTAGAGGTGCGCCCGTTGATAGCCCGCGCACGGACATAGTTGGTCGTGTTGGCGACGATGGAACCCTCTTCCACCTCGGTCACGCCTAAGACATCGAAAGCGTTGTTGACATTCAGCGAGAGCGTGAGCGCCGGCGTCAGGTCATAATCGGCAAACAGGTTTGTCTGAACGTAACCCGGCATGACCAGCTGGTTATCATCCTGGGCATACGCATCGGTTGTGCCGACAAAGTTTGCGCCGAACTCAACCTCGTCCACCCGGTAGGACGGCGTGAACTGAAATACCCATTCGGCCTGGCGGCGCGGACGCTTACCGACGGAGGCCGGGCTTATAGCGTCTTTGGTAATTTCCGCCTTGGTGTAGGTCGCGCCGCCGCTCAGGCTCAAGCCGCCAATGCGATAAGCGCCTTCCAATTCGACACCCTTGGCTTCATAGACGCGATCAAAGAACTTCTGCGACGTCGCTTCGAAATTCTGTTCCTCGGTTTCTGCGGCAAAGGCCGTTGCGTAGAGGCTGAGCGCCCCCTTGCGGTATTTTACGCCGGCTTCGGTTTGCTTTACGAAGTCAATCGCGTCCTCACGCGACACTGAACCATCGTCCCGCACCTTCCCGAACAGCAATCGGTCGGCATTGGCGCGCGCACCCTTTGACAGGCGGGCAAAGTACGACAGGTTGTCCGTCGCGCGGTAGTTGGCGCCTACTGAATAGGACGTATAGCTCCAGTCGTAATTCACCGGCTTGGCCGCGGCGTAATTGATGAAGGAGACGCTCTTTTCCGGGTTGGAAATAACGCCGTCGCCATTGACGTCGAAATTGGCCATCTGCGTCGATGCCGCGTAGACGCCGCGCGCCTTGCCCTCGTCTTGGCGTACCGACGCTTCGAGGGTCAGCTTGCCCCATTCGCCGCTGGCAATCACGTAAGGGGCGACGATGTCGTACTGAACATCGTAGTGACGGGTGCAGCAATTGCCCCACACCGGCACGCCATAAGCGAACAAGCCGTTCTGCGAGAGATTGGTCGTCCCGGCGTAGAGGTTGAGCAGGCGCGCGTTGTCGCCGGCCACTTCCATCGCATAGCTGTTCCACACCCAGTCCATATTGATGGTCTGAGACGAATTGTAAAGACCGAAGGTCAGGCTTAGGTTCGTGCCCATCGCATCGAAAGACTTCTGCAATTTCAGGTCATTGGCAGAGTTATCGAGACTGTTCAGTCGAACGTTGAATGTATGCATGATCATCGCCTGACCGGCGTAGGTCGAGCCCGCGTCAGGCCCGTTGGCGACGACCAGGCGTGTCCCTGCCGTCCCCATCGCACTGTTGATGGCTGAAACGATTTCGGACGAGGTGCCGACGCTCGCTGGAAACGGCGAGATAAAGTTGGCTTCGGTCTGGGCGAAGCGGAATTTGTCGACGAGGGTCCAGCCACCGCCCAGCTCAAAATTGGCTTCGCCGTTGAAGACGAGGCTCTTGGGCGCCATACCGTCCCGAACATTGGTCACCGACCGGTTGTTACGTCCATCGAGCCCGGCATCCTGCATGAAGTAGACCGAATGAATCGTGTCCGACTTGGCATCAAGACCTGGCGACGACGACCACTTCGGGTCGCCATTCGTTCCTGTCACCTTCATCGGCATAGGTAGATAGCCGATCGACTTGTCGTTCAGATACTTGACGCCGAGGCGCAGAAAGCCGTTGTCGAACTTGCGCGTGAGGTTGGCCTTGATCTGGCCGCCCTGATTGGCCGTGTAACCCGCGCGGCGAGGTCCCTCACCGGTGCGGTAGAAACCACCGATATGGAAATCGATCTTGTCGGAAAGCGCGCCTCCGAACTCAAAATCACCCCGCGTCTGATCGAAGTCGAGACCTTGGGTAAGTTGCAGCGTCCCGCCCTCCTTCGCCCCCGTCCTGGAGATGATATTGATGACGCCACCAGGGGAATTGGAGGCGAGGGTCGAAGCGGTACCGCCACGGATGGCTTCCACTCGGCCCGCGGTCAGGTCGGTGCGAAGGAAAATATCGGCATTGCCAAACGCGATGTCGCCGAACTCCATAACGGGCAGACCGTCTTCCTGGAGTTGCAGGAATTTCGCGCCGCCCGAGGCCACAGGCAGGCCACGCACCGCGATATTGGCGTTGCCCTCACCACCGGTCGATTCCGACCGTATGCCGGGAATGTTGCGGAAGACTTCGGCGGTAGAACGCGGTGCAAACTTCTGCATCTCTTCCACCTGAATCGCGCTCACGGAGATGGAAGTATCCAGCTTGTTGGCCTTACGCGCCACCCCGGTGACAACAACTTCGGTCACGTCGCCAGTCTCAGCCACCCTATCCTGAGCATTTACGCCGGAACCCAACGCCGCAATCATTGCGATTACAGACACACTGCCGTTCATCCAGATCGTCTTGGTCATATATTCCTCCCAATGAAGCTGTGCTTCTTGTTTTTCAGCGCATCGTGTCTCAACCGGCGACCCGCTTCACCTCGACCTAGACATCAAATGTAAACGTTTTCAACTAAAATTGTCGAGAAGCCGCCCGAATGGGTCGGAGGAAAACGATTATGTGGCGTTTTCGCAACATTTTTGAGTGGTTTGGAGAATAAATTTTGCCGAAATCCGCATTAATGCTGTAAACGTTTTCATTTCTGCGTTAGAGTATATTGAGCCCCTTCACGCCGCCACCCCGTCAGGGGCGGCCTCATCAAGCCGGATTAATATGGCCGACACACTGAACCTTGCCGCCGATGTCTCCCAAACGCCGCTCTGGCGGCAGGCTGCGGCGGGCCTGCGGGAAATTTACGGTAAGGATGCACGGCTTGAATCGTGCCTGACCGATTTGATGCAAAGGGTAAATGACGCGCGCCGGGCACGTCCTCAGGCGCTCATCGATCAAGACCTGAGTCGGCGGGATAATCCAAATTGGTTCCTGCGCCCTGGTCGCCCGGCCTACTGCACCTATATCGACCGTTACGCCGGGACGCTGGAAGGCACAAGGAACCGCCTCGACTATCTGGAAGCGTTGAAGGTCGGGCTCTTCCATCCGCTTCCGCTGCTAAAACCTCGAGACGGCGACTCTGACGGCGGTTTTGCCGTGGCCGATTACCGCGAAGTCGACCCCCGTCTGGGCACGATGTCGGACCTTCGCATCCTGGCGGAGAAATTACGCGCGCGCGACATGTCGCTGGTTCTCGACATGGTCTGCAATCATACCGCCAAAGAGCACCCCTGGGCGCAGCGTATGCTGGCCGGTGACCCGGGCTTCGCCGACTTCTACATCGTCCTCGACAACCGATCTGAGGTCGATGAATGGGAAGCCCACCTTCAGGACGTCTTTCCCGACACCGCGCCTGGCAGCTTCACGTACGACGCCTGCGCCGGAGGCTATGTCTGGACGACCTTTTACCCGTTTCAGTGGGATCTGAATTACGCCAACCCTCGTGTGTTCGTCGAAATGGCGGACTGCCTGTTCTTTCTCGCCAATGCGGGCGTGGAAGGTTTCCGCTTGGATTCGACGGCGTACCTTTGGAAACGTAAAGGCACGATCAGCCGAAACCTACCGCAAACGCACCTTATCCTTCAGGCCCTGCGCGCTCTGCTTACTCTGGTTGCGCCATCGACCTTCCTGCTCGCCGAAGCCATTGAATCCCAGGCTTCAGTTCTGCCCTTCTTCGGGACGCCTGAGGCCCAGGAGTGCGATCTGGCCTACAATAACGGGGTGATGACCGCCCTCTGGGGGGCGCTGGCTGATGGACGGGCCGACATTCTCGAAACCACCCTTTCACGGGCCGCGGACAAACCCGTGCATGGACACTGGCTAAACTATGTCCGTTGCCATGATGATATTATCTGGCTGGCGCTATCAGATACGGCTGAGGCCGAGCGGTTACAGCACTGGTCTAAATTCTACGCCGGCGGCAACTCCTTTGCCAAAGGCGAAGCGTTTCAGGCGCCGGATGGCTTCCCCGCTTCGACATGCGGGATGGCCGCCAGTCTGTGCGGCGGCGCGGGCGATCCGCACATGGCTGACCGGCTCCGCCTTCTTTATGGTATAACCTACGCATTGGAAGGCATTCCGCTACTGTACATGGGGGATGAAATCGCTTTGGAGAACTTCGAAGCCTACCGTGAGGATTCGGCGCTTAGGGAAGAGACACGCTGGCTGCACCGGCCGGTTATGGATTGGGAAAAGGCGGATCGTCGAAATCTTGCATCATCCATGGAATGTGAGATGTTCGACTTCCATGTCGGGCTTGGCGAGCACCTGCGTAATCTAAGCTTCAAACCGGGCCAAACGGCGCGCACAGATAGCGACGGGAAGGTTCTGATCGTGGAACGCCCGCTGGCAAACGGCCGGTTCGTTTGCGTGGCGAACCTGAGCGACACTCCCATATCCCACGCAACGGCAGGCCGTCTCCTGGTTGGATCGGACGCGTCGACCCTGCCCGCCTACGGCCTGCGCTGGGAAGTTCACGAGGATGAAAATTGAGCCCGTTCGCAGCCATTGAAGTCGGCGGCACCAAAATCAATGTCGCCATCGGGTCCGCCCCGGACGATCTGACGATTGTACGCATTCCGACACGCGCCCCTGAGGAAACGTGGCCGGAAGTGATGCATGCACTGACCGACCTTGGAAAAACGCGCCCCTTCAGCGCTATCGGGATTGCCAGCTTTGGCCCCATTGACCTTAACCCGGACAGCGCCACCTACGGTCACTTTCGCAAGACGCCAAAGCCCGGATGGACGGGCTTCGACCTGATTACCCCCCTGACGGCGGCCTATCCAGACTTGCCCATAGGCCTTGATACCGATGTGAACGGTGCGGCCTTGGGTGAAAGGCGGTGGGGCGGCGCAAAAGACCTCGACACCTTTGTTTATGTCACGGTCGGCACAGGTTTAGGCGTAGGCCTCGTCGTGGGCGAAGAACCCGTACACGGTCTTTTGCACCCGGAAGCGGGCCACATCCGTGTCAGGCGACACCCGCAAGATACCTATTCAGGCCACTGTCCCTTCCACGGCGATTGCTGCGAGGGCCTGAGTTGCGGCCCGGCTATCGAAGCGCGTACGGGTCAAAAGGCCGAGACCCTGCCCCCCGATCATCCCAACTGGGCCATCGTCGGCGATTATCTTGGCCAGCTATTCTGCAACCTCACCCTGATCACATCGGCTCAGCGCATTCTGGTAGGTGGCGGCGTGGGACTGAACGATGCAGTGCTTCGCGGAGCCCGTCAAACATGCCATGCCTTGCTCGGCGGCTATATCGAAGCTCTCGAAACAAACGATAAGTTCGAGACCTACATACAGGCCGCGCATCTGGGAGACCGCGCCGGTGTGCTCGGCGCACTGGAACTGGCAAGGCGGGCACTGAGCCTGGAGAGCGAAAACTCTGTTCAACACCGGTGCAGCAAATGAAAAGGCCGCCGGGGTCGCCGGCAGCCTTCGAGATCAGAACTTGTAGTTGACGCCAAACCACACGGCGCGGCCATATCTTTGTCGCTCGTACCAGTTGGGCACGCCCTTCACCGCATTGGTGTTGGTGAAGCTCTGCTCGTCCTCGAACAGGTTCCACACCTCCACCGACAGGTCGAGATGTCGGTTCAGGCGGTAGCCGAGCGACAGGTCCGTCTGGCCATAGTCGTCGAGCTTCAGATCGCCTGAGCCGTCGATGCTGAGTTGCTGGGTCTGGGCGCTGGCGTAGCGCCAGGCGATACGGCCCGACAGGCGTTCGCCTTCATAGAACAGGGCCGCGTTGGCCAGTTGTTCCGACAGGCCTTCCGGCGACACGCTGCGCACCACCTGCCGGTTCGCCCCGATCAGGTCGAGCGACCCGTCATTGAGGGTGACATTGGCGCTGAAGCCCAGATTGGCCAGAGCCCCCGGCAGGAAATTCAGACGATCCTTGACGAAGCTTAGTTCCACGCCGCTGATTTCCGCGTCGCCGCCGTTGTCCGGCTGCACATAATAGGAGTCGATGACGCGGTTGGTGGCGTCGGTATATTTGTACGGCGTCTGAAGGTCGAAGATTTCGTCCTGAATGTCCTTGTGGAACACCGCGGCCGAGATCAGGCTGCGGCCGCCGTCGAAATAATATTCCAGCGACGCGTCGAAATTGGTCGAACGGCGCGGCTTGAGGTCCGGATTGCCACGGCTGTAGATGCCGTTGTCGTTGGGCGGGGTTTCGCCGCGCGCCAGATCGCGGATATCCGGACGGCCGATGGTGCGGCTGGCCCCCAGACGCAGCAGCCACTGGTCATTAATGAACCAGGTCGCCGCCACCGACGGCAGAACGTCGGCATAATCAGCCTTGGTGGTGACGAAGGCCGCGTTTTCCGCGCGATTGAAGCGGTTGAGTGCCTCGGTCGACGTCTTTTCATAGCGCAGACCGCCGATGACGCGCCAACGCGCCGAGGTGTAGTCGGCCAGGGCGTAGCCCGCCGTCACCGCCTCGCTGACCTGATAGTCCATACCGTTGACATAGCCTTCGCGGCGGCTGAAGCTGGCCGCGCCCAGACCTTCGGCGTAGGCCGACAGGGCCTCGATATCGGCATAGACCACCTTGCCGTTCGGCGTGCCTGGGAAGGTATAGTCGGCCCCCTTTATGAACGGGCGGAAGTCGGCCGAAGCCACCGGATTGCGCCAGCGCAGATTGCTGGCCGTGTAGTCGATGCGGGTTTCGCGCCACTTCAGACCGGCCTTGAAGCCGAGACCCTCGCCCGAAGCCGCACGGCGCGTCCAGTCGGCGCGCACCGTGTCTACGTCCTTGGCCAGTTCTTCCTTGTAGCGGCGGTAGCCGTTGAAAACGTAGTTGGCGGGATTGACGAACTTCGGCGCGCTGGCGGCATCGAACTGATAGGTGTAGCTCGTGCCGTCATAAGCATAGGTGCCGCTGAGCGGACCGCCGTAGTAGAGATCGACGCGCGGATCGTCCTGATAGGAGGTGCTGGACGAGGACGAACCTTTCAGGCTCAGCGTGTCGCGAGTGGTCAGGGCGTAGTCGAGGCCGCCCGCTACGGTCAGCGACCCGTCGACGCCATAACGCACCTTGTCCGTGCGGCCCGTGGCTGTCGCCTTGGTGAAGGCCCCGGTCGTCAGGTTGGACACCGCGCCATAGAGGGCGTGCTTGTTCTTGTCGATAACGATATCGGAGTCGAAATAGCTCAGCGAAACGTAGCCCTGCAGGGTCTGCACCGGGCGGAACTCGACCTTGGCCGTCGCGCCGGAACTGTCTTCCTGACGCTGATAGAAGTAGCCGCCCACCTCTTCGGGCAGGGCGCGGCCGTCGCCGACCGGGCCGAACCACGCGCCGGGCTTCAGATTATCGCGATGGACCGAGCGGCCATTGGCGTCGAAAACCAGACCGTATTTGCCCTTGCCGAAGGTGGTCCCCGCCGACAGCTTGCCCTTCAGCGAGCCTTTCACATCGTCGGGCGCGACATTCTCTTCGTACCTGCCGCCGGAAACGCCGACCGACAACCACGGTTTGCGCGCGTCGAAAGCGCTGCGCGTCACCAGATTGACCGTACCGGCGATGGCATCACCATCGAGATCCGGCGTGGCCGACTTGATGACCTCGACCTGCTTGACGAAGGTCGAGGGAATGGCCTCCAGATTGGCCCCGCGCAGATTGCTGTCGAAGGGACGCGGCGCGACGGAGGCTTCCTGCCCGTCCAGCGTCACATTGACGAACTCCTGGCTCAAGCCGCGCACGCCGATATAGAGGCCCGCGCCCTCGTCCTGAAACGTGCTGACCCCGGCGACGCGACTGGCGGCCTCGGCCAGATTCTGATCCGGCAGCTTGTTGAGGTCGTCGGCGGCCACCACATCGCTGACCTGAGCCGCCTTGCGCTTGGCGTCGGCGGCGCGCTGGTTCGACAGGCGTGTGCCGCGCACCACCACCTCGGTCACCGCCTCGCCGGCTTCGGTTTTGGCTGCCGCAGGCGCTTCGGCCTGAATCTGAGTTTGCGCCTGCGCCGTCGTCGTCAAAAGCGCGATAGCCAGCGCCGACGCACCGGCGGTTGTGACATTGCACCCCATTGTCCCGTCCTTTTTCATGTCGCGGCCATCCCTGCCGCCCTGAGACTGACTAACACGCTTTTATGACACATTTAATATCGATATGATATTTAATAAGGCCCTTTCAAAATCACATCGTTAGGAATAGAGACAGGACATGGACGATTCCTACACTCTGAGCGACAGCGACCGTCAGGTGCTCGACGTCATCTGGCGGCTGGGCCCCATCGCGCGTGTGGACATCACCCCGCTCACCCGGCTGTCAACCATGTCGGTCACCCGCATCACCCGTGAACTGACCGAACAGGGCCTGCTGACCGAGGACGTGCGCCGCGCCGGCGGGCGCGGGCAGCCCGCACGGCCGCTGATGGTGCGGGCCGAAGCCGCCCACGCCGCCGGCGTCTACTTCTCGACGGGGCTGGTGCAGGTCGGGCTGATCAATCTGGCCGGGGTTCTGCTGGGTGAAACCCAGGTGCGCACGGACATCGAGTCGCCGGCGGATGTCGCGCGGCTGGCGCTCACCCATATCGAGCGTCTGTGCGCCGACCATGGCGTCGCACCGGCGCGGCTGACCGGGATGGGCTTCGCCCTGCCCGGCGACTTCATCCGCGACCGCCGCAGCCTCAACGCCCATGCGCTGTTTCCGGGGTTTCGCGGCGAGGATATCGGGGCCGAACTTCAGGCGCACCTGCCCTGTCCGGTCTTTATCGAGAACGACGCGGCCAGCGCGGCGCTGGGCGAACGGCTGATGGGCATAGGCCAGACCATAGACGATTTCTTCTTCGCCCATATCGGTCACGGCATCGGCGGCGGCCTGATCCTCGGCGGCCGACTCTATCGCGGCGCGAACGGCAATGCCGGGCTGATCGGGGTGCAGTTCGCCAATGACCGGTCGCGCCCGTCGGGTCAGGACCTGCTGGAAAGCCTGCGGTCCGGGGGTGTACCGGTAAAGGACTTCTCCGACCTCGACGACCTGCGCCCGCAAACCTGCGCACCGCTGCGGACGTGGATCAACCGGGCCGCAACACAGTTGCGCGAAGGCCTGTGGATCACCGCCCGTATGCTCGACCCGCGCGCCGTAATCATCGGCGGTCGCCTGCCCCACCACATACTGCAGGAGATCGTGGTGCGCATCGACGACGATCAGTTCTGCAACGAAGGCGTCATGCTGCCCCGCCCGCGCGTCATCGCCTCGTCCCTGGGATCGCAAGCGGGCCTGATCGGCGCCGCGGCCCTGCCCTTTTATTCGCGCTTTTTCGGCGATTCCTGAACGTCTTTGGCGTCACACGGGCTTTTGAGCACCGGATTGCACCGGGCGAAACCCGACGGGAAACGGACCTCATGGGGCCCTGAACGCGGATCGGGTCGCGGATAGTCGGTCGAAATGAGTTGCGACCCGCTGGTGAAGGCTTCGCGGCGGCGCGCTTCCTTGTTCAGATCGGTGTCCTCGCCCCCGGCGTCGGCGCGCGTGTAGACCAAGAACCCTTGCTTCACGAGGGCTTCAATCTGCCGCGCCTTGGGTTTGGGCCGGATCAGCCAGGCCGTCCGCGGGTCATCGGGCGTGCGCGACACGAAGAGCAAAGGCGCGACGTCTTTGGCCGTGAAGGCGGCATAGGCGTCCTGCTTGCCGGGATCGTCAAGCAACAGAAAAATCACCCGCCCGCGTAAGGATTTCAACGCCGGCCAACCGCCTGCACGGACGGCGGCATTGACGCTGGCGTGACCGCCCTGCACCTCGGCCGGACGCACGATTTGCGCAGGTGGAAACACCGCTTCGATCTCCGTATGCAATCGCCCCCAGGCTTCCGGACCAAAGGGCGCCGGCGGCGCCGGGACGTAGGCGTCGGCCACCGGCGGCTTGGACCCTTCCTTGGTCTCGATCTGCACAAACACCGGCAGGTGCTCCGGATGCGCCGCCGACCAGTCGCGGATGATTTCCAGACAGCGCGTGAAGCGCAGGCAACGGCTGCGCACATCGGTATCGGCGGCGTGGAACACCTTCATGCCCGGTTTGCGCAGTTCGCCTGCCGGATCGACCGGGGCCAGTTTCGCCGTTACTTCGGGTGATAAGGCCTTGAGGAATCCTGGATCGGCAAAGCGCCCGCCTTCGGGGTCATCATGCAGATCCAGTTCAAACACCCTCAACCCCGTGTCAAGTTGAACTTCCAGCGGCGGATGGCTGTAGTCGAGCGCCGGAACCAGGCGCTTTGCCGGCCAATCGGCGCTTTCGACATAGTTCGTCTCGTACATGCGCCGGAACAGGGCGGCGTCGGGCGCGACGTGGTAGGAGTTATGCGTGCCGATAAACTGCACCTCGTTCAGGCGCACGCCGGCGGACTCGGCCATCGCCGTCCCGGCCCATAGCCCCATACCAACTAGCCATGCATATCGCCGATCCATGTAACCTCTTTATCACTCGGGACATTTATTTAATAGCGTTTAGTTATTTAATATGACGCAATTACGACGATTTATGCTTTTGTCATTATGCAGACCTAAATTGCGGCCATGTCCACCCCGACGCCCCTTTCCGACCGGCGCCTGCTGATCTATGCCTCGGGCAATTTCGGCAAGAACCTCCTGTGGGGCACGGTCGATATGACCCTGATGTTCCTGCTGACCGACCGGCTGGCTCTGCCGGCGGGACTGGCAGGCGGGCTGATCTTCGCCTCGCTGGTGCTCGACGCGGTCCTCTATCCGTGGGCGGGGTGGCTGACGGACCGGTTGCGCGCGCCGTTGGGTCGTTACGGCCCCTTGATCCTGAGCGGAACACCGCTGGCGGTTCTGGCCTTTTTCGCCCTGTTTACCCTGACAGGTGCGCAGGCCCCCGTCTGGCTTATCGCTACCGCTCTGGCTTTGTTCCGCATCGGTTACGTGGCGCTCGACCTGTCGCACAATGCGCTGCTGACGCTGATTTCCCCGGCGGTGAACGACAACGGACGCATCGCCGTCGCGCGTTTTCTGTTCTCTTCTCTGGCGACCCTGACCCTTGCGGCGGTTTTACCACGCCTGATCCACCCCGCGGCGGACCTCACGGGGCTGGCGGCGATCCTGGCGCTCGGCGCGGGGCTGGCCATCCTCATGGCCTGGGCCTCCGTGCGCTCATGGGACCGCAACACGCCTGTGGCTTCACGACAAAGGGGCGGATTGCGTCTGTTGCTAAACGACCGCCGCACCCTTCTGATTTTGGCGGCCGGCGCGACGGCGTCGCTTTTTCTGCCCCTGTTCAACAAGGCTTGCCTCTATTTCGCCGCGCACTGGATCGGCAATCCCCACCTGACCTCGTGGCTGCTGGGCGCGCTGGTCGTCGGTCAGATCGCGGGCTTGCCGCTGTGGCTCTACCTGTCGCCGCGCTGGCCGAAGACGCGCATCATGCAACTGGCGCATGGCCTGTGCGCCTCGGGCTTTTTGCTGGCGGCACTGGGATTTATCGCTCTGAATAGCGCTACGCCGCTTATCATGGCCTGCGCCGCGTTGGCCGGCATCGGGCTCAGCGGGGTCTATGCGCTGATATGGGCGCTTCTGTCGGATGCCGCGGCGGACATCGAAGCCCGGCTCGATACTTCCGTTGGCGGGCAGTTATTCGCCTGGGCGATCTTCCTGCAAAAGGCGGGGATGGGCGTAGGAGCGGGCCTGTTCGGACTGGCGCTGAGCGCCGCCGGTTACGAAGCCGGGGCAACGCCCCCTATCGCGCGGGACGTGATGTTCGCCTTTACGCTCCTGCTCCCTGCCATGGGTAGTCTGATCTGCATGGGCCTGCTGAACATGTGCCGATCGGCTCAGACCGTCCGGCAGCGATAGGGCCCGAACACCGCCTTCACCGGCGACGGCAGTTGGGTACTGTCGAGCACGAAGACGCGGTAGCTCGCACCATCCGCCGCAACACGGATGACCACATGGCCCTGCGTGCTCTTCATCTGCGGCACAAAGCGGCCGTTAAGATCGCGATTGGCCTGTAGCAGGTCGGTGGCGAAGACGTCCGCCGTCGTCCGGCCCTCCCACGCGCCCAGCATGCGCTGAAGCTGCGCCTGACCGGGATGGGTGGCGTGCCACGCCTGAATGACATAGACCTGTGCGTCCAGCGCCTCGACGAAGGCCGGACCGCAGGCGTCGAAATAGCCGTGGTGGTTGGCGGCAGCGGCTTCGGTGCGTCCGGCCAGCCGCGCCACCGGCGTCTCGATGTCGCGCCACGGCGCGCGCCCGTCGTGCGTGTCGGCGATCAGGTCTCCGCCCGCGAAATAGCTGAAGGCGCCATAGCTCAGCTTGAGCGCCACCGAGCAGACATTTTCGTCGACCGGCGTGCCTGTCGGACGCCCGGCCAGATAGTCCCGCACCGCCTTGCCCTGTCCGCTCCATACCCGCCCGTTGGCGGCGAGGTTACGCACCGAAAAGGTCGGAAAGGCCAGCGAGCGATTGAGGCCGATCTGAGCGTTGCTCCCCACCTCGAACGTTTCGACGGCTTCGCCTCCGGTCCGCCGGGCCCTGAGATAGGCCAGATAGTTGCGCGTAAACGGCGCGTCCGGCGGCGGACGGTCGCCATAGTCAGGAAAGTCGCGGTCGATCAGCCGCCGGATGGGCAGTTCTCCGGCCACATCGCTGACGCCGCTCAGGCGGTAGCTACCGTCAGCCGAAATCGGCATGGCGTCGCTGGCGTCACCGATATGGTCGGGGTGGATGTGGGTGGCGACGAAGATATCGACGGCATCGCCGTACTGACGGGCATAGCGTCCGGCCCACTGACCGGGCCGCAGCGAGGCGTCGGGACGCGCCGCCGAAGAGGTCGCCGGTGCGCTCAGGGAAGCCCCGGCATCGATCATGATCAGGGTGCCGTCCGGACCGACGATCAGGGTCGTATTACCGCGTCCGGTGTCGATATGGTGGATGTCCAGTTCCCCCGTCGCACGTGGTGACAGGGGCTGGTCAGCTTGCGCCCACACACCGGCGGGGAGCATCAGTCCCCCCGCCGCCAGCAGCAATGACCGCCTGCGCATCGTATTTTCCGGTCGCGCAGGGGAGCGCTGCACACTTTTTGGCATGCGCTTTTCCGGTCGCGCATGTGATTCCAAAAACCGCTGCACACTTTTTGGCATGCCCTTAGAACCTCCGGCTCAGCGTCACGCCCATAGTGCGCGGCTCGCCCAGATATTCGGCCAGCACGCCCTGCGTAGACGGCGTCAGCACGTAATCGACATTGCCGGCATTGCGCACCCAGGCCAGCGCACTCCACAAGCCCCGTTCATAGCCGAGCGAAGCGTTGGTCAGGCTGTAGGAGTCGATATGCAGGTTGGGGTCCTTCGACGCGCCGGTGTAATATCCGTCCGTCGTCGTCCAGCTCAGCGAGCCGAAGATCATGCCCTCGCCCAGCGCATGACGGAAATCTGCCGCTAACGAGCCTTTGTTGCGCGGCGCCGAAGCCACCGGATTGCCGGTATAGACCGCGCCGCCGGGGATGACGAAATCCTCATACACGGCATCGAGATAGCCGTAGGTGGCCGTCAGGTTCAGCCAGCGCACCGGACGATAGACCATCTCGGTCTCAACGCCCTTGATACGGGCCTTGGCGGCATTGTGGATGGTGAGCACGCGCGTGACATTGTTGAAGAAAAGCTCCTGCTTGTCCTCGTATTTCATGTCGAAGACCGAGGCATTGACGCGCAGGCGGTTGCCGGACCACTGCGACTTGATGCCCAGTTCGCTGTTGACCACGGTTTCCGGATCAAACGGCGTCTTCAATGCGCTGAGCGTGGCGGCGTCGGTGTTGAAGCCGCCCGCCGTATAGCCCTTGGTCACGCTGGCATAGGCGCGAAAAGTGTCGCTGGGGGCCCAGGTCAGGACGACGCGCGGGGTCACTTCATTCCAGTTGGCCTTCAGGTCCGCCCCGACAAAACTGTTGGCGGCGTTGACGCGGTCGGTGCGCAGCAGGGTGGCGGTCTTTTCGTCCTGCGTGTAGCGTGCACCGACCGTCAGGAACAGGTCGGCAGGCAGGTTGATCACGCCGTCGGCATAGAGGCCGTAGCTGTAGGACTTCACCGCCTGATCGGTCAGGACATCGGTGGCGGCCGCGCCCGTCACGGCGCGCAGCGTCCAGCTACGCAACTGGCGCTTGGCGTCTTCGCGCGACAGATAGACACCGGCGACGAAGTCCCCGCCGCTCCATTTCGGGCTGGCGTAGCGCACCTCCTGCGACCACAGGCTGACATCGTCCACGTCGCGGTTAAGCGCCTGCGTCGCCGTACCGCCGAGCAGGGTGTAGCTGGCGCCGGTGCCGGAATAGTCCTCGCCCGATTGCGAGGCGCGATAACCGCTGATGGCCGCAAACTTGCCGACCGAAGTGTCCCAGTAGAGGCGCGCCGAACCGCCCCACTGGTTGCGATCGAAGCGCTGGGCGAACCCCATCTCCGCCGTGCGGCGGTCACCGTCGGAACCGGCGGCCCTGGACGACAGGGTGCGCCCGCCATTGTGCTCGTCATTATAGTCGAGCCCCAGCAGCAGTTCGAAACCGTCGTCGGCCTTGAAACGGTACTGGGCGCGCACGCTGCGGCTGTCCTGATCGTCGGTTGCGCGGCCATTGAGGCGGTCGAAGCCATAGCCGCCGTGCGACTTGACCGAGGCGGCAAGACGCACGGCGGTGTTGTCGCTCAGGCCCACATCGATGAGCCCGTCGGCCTGTTTCAGCTCGAAATTACCGCCACCGAGACGTACGCTGCCGCCCGTCGCGCCGAGCGTCGGCTTGCCGCTGTCGAGCACCACCGCCCCGCCGGTGACGTTGCGGCCGAACAGCGTGCCCTGCGGCCCCTTCAGCACCTGCACCGAGTTGAGGCCGTACAGATCGAACACTGCCGCGGAATTGCGCGGGATGAACACGTCGTCGAGCACGACCGCCACTGGCTTGTTGGCGCCGATCTGGGTGAAGGTGTTGGACGCGCCCCGGATGGCGATGGTCGGGCTCGAATAGTTGAAGGCCGAGACCATCAGGCCCGGCGTCACGCGCGACACGTCGCGCAGGTCGGACATGCGGTAAAGGTCGAGCGTCTTGCCCGAAATGACGCTGAGCGAGGCCGGCACGGACTGCGCGGTTTCCTCGCGCTTCTGCACCGTCACCACCACCTCGACCGGCGCTTCGGCTTCCGCGCGGGCACCGGCACTTGCGACCACCGCATAGCTCGACGGGCCGGTGGATACGGCCTCAAGCCCCGTGCCGCTCAGCAACTGACGCAGGCCCGCTTCGACCGTATAGCTGCCGCGCACAGCATTGGTGCGGCGGCCCGACGCGGCTTCGGCGCTGATCAGCACCTGCTTGCCCGACTGACTGGCGAAGGCGCGCACGCCCTCGGCCGCCGTCTGAGCCTCGACATTGAAGCTGTAGTTCTGGGCGAGGGCCGGCGCGGCGCAGAGCGCCGGAACCGCCGCCGTCGCCAGCCAGAATGCGCGCGAAGTGCTGCCGAAAATCATTGTCTGTCCCCATATCCGCCTGCGCCCGGCCATCGGACGCTTCAACAGACAAGACCGCCCGCAGCAGGCTTTCCTTATGACGGTTTCATGAAGTTTACCGAGGTGTGGCCCAGCCGATACGAATCTCACCATCTGAACGTCGCACGGGCGCACCCAATACTATGCCCGTGGTGCGGGCAAAGGCCAGAGGATCGCGTGCATCGAACACGCCGTAGAGCCGTTCGCCGCGCAAGGCCGGATCGGCGACGACGAGTTGTATCTCATTATAGCGGTTGAACTGCGCGACTGCCTGATCCAGCGTTTCGCCATTGAGATCGATACGCCCTAATCGCCAGGCGACGCTGCGCTCGGCCCCGCCGTCGTTCAGGGCGGTCTTAACGATGGCCTCGGACCTGCGCGCCTCGATCCCCTCGCCCGCCGCCACGCGCGTGCGGGCTTCGGGACGATCGCTCCACCAGGTTTCGACCACGCCTTCGGTGACGACCACGCGCGCCTGATCACCGTCGTGGATCACCGAAAAGGCCGTGCCGACCGCACGGACGCGCAGCTTGCCGGCGGCCACTACGAAGGGACGCGCATGATCGGGGTGAACCTGAAAGAAGGCTTCACCCCGTTGCAGATCGACGCGACGCACCTCACCGCCCATATCGACACGCAGGGCGGTCGCCGCGTTCAGCGTCGCTGCCGAACCGTCGGCGAGGGCAATGGAACGAATTTCCCGTACCGGCGATACGTAGCTCTGGCCCTTCAACATGACGAAGGCCCCGGTTACCGACGCGGCAGCGGCCAGCCCGCCGCCGATCAGCCAGCGACGCGACATTACGGGCAACGCGCGCGGTGTTTTCGGCGTGGCCTGTTCGGCATCCCAGTTCAATCGGTCCAGCGTCATAAACGCCGCCTCGGCGCGCAGGAAAGCCCCCTGTCGCGCTGTGCTGACGCGCAGCCAGTCGTCGAGCGCGGCGTCGGAGTCGGCGTCCCAGTCTCCGGATTCGCGCCGCCACAGCCAGCGGGTCGCGGCCTCTTCGATCTCAGCGGCGGTTTCGCGTACGCTCATCGCCACCTCCCCTGAACCAACCGCTCGATTTTTCTGAATTGCGTCCCAGCCATTGCTGAATCAAGCGCAGGCCTTTCACGGCGTCATTTTCCACTATGCTCTCACTGATGCCCAGTCTTTGGGCGATTTCCTTTTGCGGCAGGCCCTCGATCTTGCGCAGCCGCAGGATTTCGCGGCAGCGCGGCGGCAGGGTCTCCATCGCCGCCTGCACCCGCCGCCATTCCTCGCGCGCGCTGGTCACGCGTTCGGGCGAAGGGCCTTCGTCGTCGAACGGCAGGGTATCGATGGCCGCGGTCGCGTCGATGCGCACCAACTGACTGCGCCGCACCTGCTCGCGCAGGAGATTGCGCACGATCTGGAAGAAATACCCGTCGGGCCGAGCGATCTGTTCCGGGGCCTCGATGGCCGACAGGCGGCAATAGGCTTCCTGGATCAGATCGTCGATATCCGCCCCCGACACCAGAGCCCGCGCCAGCCACGCGCGGACCGCCGGCTCATGCGGCATGACATGAGCCGAGATCCAGTGCACCAGACGGAGGCGATCCGATGTTGTCACGACGACCTTCTGCATTCTCGCCCCTTAAGATGGACGAGCGCGGCCTTTCCTTACAAAACGTCGAAATATACACGCATTTCCGGCAGTCATCGTGAATAAGGCAATGGCCTCCCGTTTGCCTGCCCTGCGTGATCGATGTGCGGGCGCTTCTTATGGACTCGCTTTCAGCCACGAAGGCAGATCCGCCACGGTGTTCAGCACCACATCGGCACCGGCGGCGTAGAGCCGGTCACGAGCCATGGCGATCCTCACCTCCCGGTCGCTGGCGGTCAACGCCTGAAAGGCTTCGAAGGTCAGGCCCATTTCGTTGCCGCTGGCCGCGACCCCGACCGTAAAGGCGCCGGCGGCCTTACCGGCCGCAATTCCCACCGGCGCATCATCGACCACCACGACATCGGCAGCGGGCCACCCCCCCAGTTCGACCAGATTCTTCCAGATCATGAGCGGCGCGGGCCGCCCCTGCGGCGTCTCACCGGCGCAGACCACCAATTCGGGCTCATAACCTTGCGCCGCCGCAGCCGTCAGGATAGGGCCCATCATAGCGCGCGTATAGCCGGTAGATGAGCCGATGCGCACGCTTTCCGCGCGCAGACACTCAAACGTGGCCCGCGCGCCGGGGATCAGGGTGGCGCGCGCGGTTCCGGCCGCACGCATCAATTCGTCCAGACTGGCGTAGATGCGCTCGATATCGGCTTCGGAGGGCGCGCGCCGGGTCTTTTCCTGCCAGCGGCTCGCAACTGCGGGCTGGGCCAGCAAGGCGGCGACGTGGTCGCGCTTGGCTTGTCCCATGGGCAGGCGCACCTCCGCTTCGCTGATCTCGACGCCGACAGCGGTAAAAGCCTGTTGCATGGCGATGACAGGAGCCAGCGAGCCGAAATCGACCATGGTCCCGGCCCAGTCGAAGATGACGGCCTTGGGGTTGCGGGGTTTAACGATCATGGCAGGTCTCCGTATCGAACAGGTCGTTGAGGGTTTCTTCGGCGATACCGAAGGCGGTGGACGCGCCGGTGCCGCTGGTGACGACCACCAGACGCACGCACTCATGGGGCGACACGCGCATCAGGTCCTCCCCGGCGCTGGCATAGGTGCCCAGCCAGCGCTCGAGCACAGGCGGCGGCTCGATACCCAGAACGCAGCGGAATTCGTCGAGGATCAGCGCTTCTACAGCCGCGTCATAAAAAGGTTCGGGCGCGCGATCATAGTGATGACTATCGCCAACGATCAGCGACCCGTCCGCCGCCTGCGTGACGATGAGGTGGATGCCGGCCGCCAGATGCTCCGGCTGTTCTCGTCGCAACACATCGATAAGCGCCGCGCTTTCAGGGCGTTCGGCGTAGCCGCGGTAGCGCACAAGCGACAGGTCAGACATACGGGGGCAACCGATATCGAAGCCGGGCGAGGCCAGTCGCATCATATGCAACTGGGTGCGCGTGACGGCATGACGGGCGTAGATATGGGGATAAAGGCTGGTCAGGTCGTCGCCGGGGCAAACCACCACGCTTTCGGCTCGGATGCGGCCCCGCGGCGTAATCACTTCGCAGCCTTCGACCGCCAAGGCCGCCGTATCGAAATGGAAATCCACGCCATTGCCGGCAAGCCAGCGCACCAGCAGCGGTATGGCCGTACGCGATTCGACGCGCAGATCGTGAGGGCTATATAGCGCGCCTTGCAGGGCGTTGCCGGCACCCTGATAATGCGCACGTACCTCTTCGGGCGACAGAAGGCGGCAGTCGCGGCCCATCTCATGTTTCGCGAAGGCTTCCAGCACCGTCATGGCTTCCGGGCGCTGCGCCGTCACCAGCAAACCGCGTTGCAGGATGTCGATTCCAGCCATCGGGGCAACCTCCTGCCAGATGTCGCGGCTGCGCAGGGCCCGATGCCAGGTGTCGTTCTCGCCCTGCCCCGTCACGGTGACAAAGCCGAAATTGCGAATGGAAGCACCGGTGGGAGCGGCGTTGCGCTCGATAACGACCGGACGCAGGCCGCGCCGCGCCGCCATGAGGGCATGGGCCAGTCCCACTATGCCCGATCCGATAATGGCTATGTCATACATAAAAGATACCTCCGAAAAGGTTCATAACAATGTCGCATAACAATTCTATTACGATAATTAAAACTAATCATCATTCGAGGATGCACCATGCGACGCCATACCGCGCTCTGCCTGAGCCTTTTCTCTCTCATCACCGCCCCGGCCCTTGCCGAGGAATGGCCATTGGACCCGGCTTATGACCTGCCGCGTCAGGCCGCCGTGAAGCCCGCCAAGGCCCATGAAGGTCCGGTTCTACAAACGCCGCTGAGCGCCGCGCCTTTGTTTCAGGGCCTGACGGCGACCCACTCACAGATCCTGACTTCCGACGCCGTGACGGGCGATTTCACTCTCGAACTGTGGATCGTCGATCATGTCAATCAACCGGTCGGTACGCTGCTGAGCGCCGGCGGCATGCGCCTGGGCTACTTCAACGATCAGGCGGCTTTCGGGGGTGAAACGCTTCAAACCGCCAAGCTGCCGGAACCGTTCAAGGAACGTTGGCACGACCTCGTTCTGGTGCGTCAGGGCCACCGCCTCAGCCTCTATCACAACGGTGTGGCGGTGGCGCAGGGTAACGCCCCGACCGATGCCACAACACCCGTGCGGCTCGACAGCTACCTCGGCAACGAGCCCTATATGATCCCGGCCAATCTGGTCCACGTCGCCGCGCTGGAACGCCGTGCGATGACACCGACCGAAGTGGCGCAACGCTTTGCCGACCGTGCAAAACTGGTCGAAGAAGGCCGCCTGTGGGCCGATCGCTTCCACTTCACCCAACCGCCCTATCTGTCGACACCGCAGATGGATTCGATCCAGTTGTCGTTCGAGTTCGACCGCCCGGCGACCGCTACGGTGGTCTATGGCGAGAGTGAGGACGCCCTGCAGACGGCACCGCTACCCGCTACGACCGACCGCCTGCATGGGCTCAAGCTTAGCGGTCTGAAGGCCGACACCCCTTACTTTTACCGCGTCACCGGCACTGATGCGGCGGGGCGCAAACTCGACTCCGGCCTGTTGTCCTTCCGCACCGCGCCGCCGGCGGGTCAACCTTTCGTCATGGTCGTCTCCGGCGACACCGAAGCCCGTCCGCACATCAATAACCGCATGGCACAACTGATGTGGGAAGAGCGCCCGGCCCTGCTCGCCATCATGGGCGACCTGACCGACGGCGGCTCGAAAGAGAAGCGCTTCGAATGGACACATGAATATTTCACCGGCATCGGGGCCTTCGCCGGTCGCGTGCCCGTTCTGGGCGTCGTCGGCAATGGCGAAGGCGAGTTGCAGTGGTGGCGGCATTATCTGCGCGAAAACATGGCTTCGCCCAGGCGCGAAAGCTATTTCTCGCTGGTCTATGGCGATGTTGAATTCTTCACGCTCGACGCCAACCTGTCCGAACGCGAGAAGGAAGCGCCGGGCTTCCGCGAACGCCAGAAGGCGTGGCTGGAGCAGGCGCTGAAGACCTCGAAGGCGCGTTGGAAAATTGCCATGCACCATCAGGACGTGCGCACCTCCGACAGCGACGATTATGGCGACAGCTTCCGCGAAAAGGCCGGCGAAGGCGACCGCGATGTGCAGGCCGACTTCCTGCCGCTGTATGAAAAATACAATGTCGATCTGGTCTTCTTCGCCCATCTGCACACCTACGAGCGTAGCTGGCCGATCCGCGCCAACAAGGTCGATCCCAAGACCGGCATTACCTATGTGCAGGTCGGCGGTCTGGGCGGTAATCTGGAGGACTTTGCGCCCAACAAGCCGTGGTTTTCGGCCAAGACGGCACGCACCCACCACTATGTCACCCTGAACGTCACGCCGGAACAGATCGAGGGCCGCATGGTCGATTCCGAAGGCCGCCTGCGCGATGTGTTCACTGTGCATCACCGCACAGACAAATGAGGCTCAGGCATATATCGTCAACAAACCGTCATGCGTAAAATATATAAATAAACTCATCTCATTTGCATTATTTATAATCGACATTCGGAAAGGGGCTTCCGGATATCGGTTGCAAACGGGGACCGCCTCCCAAAAGCACGCGTACCAACCTCTCATACCTGAGCCCGGCCGGGACCGCCGGGCGACCCTGCCCATTTGGCCCGCCGGCACCTCTCTGGCGGGAAGGGATTTTGCGCGCCGCATACAGGCGCACCCACACCGGAGATAGAGATGAACAACCCGACCTTCACTCTCAAAACGACCGCCCTGACCGGCGCCAGCCTGCTGGCGCTTGGCCTTGCGCAGATGGCCACTGCGCAGGCCGCCATCGCTCAGACTGTCGCGCCCGCCGAAGACATTACCGAAGTCGTCGTGACGGGCCAGCGCCTGTCGAACGCCAACTCCATTCAGGAACAGAAGAAGGCCGTCGGCGTCGTGAACGTCATTTCCGCCGACGATCTGGGCAAGCTGCCGGACGCCAATGTCGCCGATGCGCTGGCGCGCATCCCCGGCGTCAATGTGGTCGTCAATCAGGAGACCGGCGAAGGCGAGTACGTCTCGATCCGCGGCCTGGCCAGCACCTATAACGCCTATTCCGTCAACGGCGTGCGTGTGGCGCTCTCTGACAGCGACTCGCGCAAGATGTCGATGACGGTCCTGCCGCCCAACGGCCTGAAAGCCATCTCGGTCAATAAGACCCTGACGCCTGATCTCGACGGCGACGCCATCGGCGGTTCGGTCAACTTCGCCACCCCCACCGCCTTTGACTTCCGTAAGCCGACCATTCGCGTCTTCGGCACCTACGGCGTCAACGACCGCGCCCGCAAACAGAATGAAGAGGACGGCAACGGCCAGCTTCAGGTCGATGTCGCACGCAAGCTCGGCGACGGGCGCTTCGGCGTCTTCGGCTCGCTCTATTACGGCAAGAGCCACTACACCAACGAGGAATCCGAAAACGACGGTGAATGGGAGCCCTATCGCTGGCGCAAGAACTCGGAAGAGGCCATCGACGACCGTTCCATGTACCTGCCGGGCATCGACCTCGACTATCGCCGCGGCGAGCAGGAGCGTTTCGGCGGAAACGTCTCTGTCGACTACCGTTCCGAGCAGCACGACCTCTATGTGCGCGGTCAGTACGCGAAGCTGAACCGTACCGGCACCAATGACTGGACCGATTTCCGCAGCCGACCGACCGCACGCCTGAATCAGGTCAATATCGATGACACCTCGCTGCGCCAGCCCGAGCAGATGATCACCGGCACCGGCGCCAAGGGTCGCATCTACGGCTACACCACGGCCCAGATCGTCGACCGCGACGGCGACGGGATCATCACCGACGCCGACCGCAACGGCAATGGCTACTGGTCGCTGAACGGTCGATCGGGCGTCTGGGACCCGCAGGCCATGCAGTTCGCGCGCACCCACGAGTCTCAGGATCAGGAATCGTCGCTCTATACGATCAATGCCGGCGGCCAGAGCCGCTACGATCATCTGACGCTGGACTACGATCTCAGCTATTCCTACGGCGAGAAGGGCACGCCGCTGTCCTACGGTATTACCTATAACTGCGACAAGTGCTCGACCCACCCGATGTTCACCTCGACCGGTATCCTGTGGTCGTCGGCCGATCCGCGTTTCCCGCTGGCGCAACTGCCGGCCTACGCCGCCGATGTCGATCGCCGCGATGACCTCCTGCCATTAGACGGCGCCTGGATGAACCGCAACACGCAATCGGATGCCCGCACAGCGCTCAAACTCGACGCGCGCTACGAGATGGGTGGCCTGATCGACTATGTGAAGGGTGGCTTCAAGTATCTGAAGTCCGAGCGTGAATACGACTATACGCCGATCTGGGAAGGCGACATGACCGGCACTTCTCTGGCCGGCAAGACGCTGGCGCAGTCGGGTCTGGTCGAGCGTCAGGTCGATGGTTTCTTCAAAGATCGCTACTATTACGGCTCGATCATGAGCCGTGATCGCGTGATCGCCGCCATCAACGCCGCCCGCGCCGCCAATCCGGTGACGCAAAGCGCCGAGGATCTGGCGCGCGACGACAAGCAGGGCACCGAGACGATCTACGCCGCCTACGGTCTGGCCAACATCAAGACCGGCAACTGGGAAGTGATCGCCGGTGCCCGTGTTGAACACACCAAGGTCGAGACCGTGGCGTGGATCTACGACGGTAACAAATCCGGCTTTGGCAAAACCGAGCGCGACTACACCAACGTTCTGCCCAGCGTCACCGCCGTCTATCGTCAGGGTCAGAATCTTGTCTATCGCGGCGCTCTGTGGACCAGCTTCTCGCGTCCGGAATACGCCAACATCACCCGCGGCGAAAGCGTGGGGCGTGATCCGGTTACCGACGAGATCGTCTCGATCAGCCGCGGCAATCCAGACCTGAAGCCCGCAAAGGCGGTCAATTTCGACCTGTCGGCGGAATATTATCCGGATCGTTCATCAATGGTGTCGATCGGTTTCTTCCATAAGGAAATCCGCGACTTCATCTTCACCAATGGCCGTTCGGTCAATGCGGACACCAAGGAAGGCACCATCACCATCACCCAGCCGCAGAACGGTGAGGATGCGACGCTGACAGGCGTGGAACTGAACCTGATCAAGTCATTCGAGGGCCTTCAGGCGCCGTTCGACGGTTTCGGCGTCGAGGCCAATATCACCTCGCAGAACTCTTCGGCGGAGACCGGTCTCGACTATCGTCGCGGTCACCCGATCTCGTTCCTGCAGGCGCCAGACCTGATTTATAACGCCTCGCTGACCTATCAGAAGTACGGCGTCGAAGCCAAGCTCAGCTACCAGTATCAGGGCGCCTATATCGAAGACACCCGCGACAACGCGGTCGACAAGTGGGTGCAGCCGAACAAGTCGCTGGACCTGCACACCCGCTACATCATCCGTCCGGGCCTGTCGGTCGACTTCGACATCCAGAACATTCTGGACGGTCACCGCTACTACACCACCAAGGGCCGCAACCCGACCTATCAGAAGGACTATATGGAGCCGGGCCGCAACTTCATCCTGCGCTTTGCCTACAGCTACTAAAGCCGTCTGAGACCTGAAACCGCCCTCTTCCGGTTCGCGCCGGAAGAGGGTTTTCCTTTGCCGTCCGGCGGGGTAGGGTTGGAATCGAGCCCTTGCAGATTCTGACCTGAGTTTTTCATGACCGCGCCCCTCGATGAAGCCGTTGAACCCGGCGTCGAACGTTCCGGACGCCGCCGGGAATCGAGCGGTCTTTCCATCGGGGCGCTGCGGGCCTTCGTGGCGGTCGTCGATCTCGGCTCGTTTTCGCGCGCCGCGTCCGAGTTGGGTGTATCTCAGCCCAATATCTCCAATCAGATCAATGCGCTGGAGCAGGCCTGCGGGGTGCGGCTGCTGCACCGCCGCTCTCAGAACCAGTCGCTGACCGACGCCGGGCGCGAGCTGTATACGCGCGCCCGTCTGGTCATCAGTCGTATGCGCGATTTCGAAACCGCCGCCAACCTGTTCTCCAGCCTCAAGCGCGGCCGTATAGTTATCGGCTATTCGACACCGCCGGTGGCCATGACGCTCATTGGCCATTACATGCGCACCTATGCCGATATCGAGGTCGCGGCTCGGCAAGGCAATACCGAGTCCCTGCGCGCCGACCTGATGGATTGCCGCGTCGATGTCGCCATCATGTCGCTGATGGACCCCGATCCGGCCCTGTCGTGCCATCTTATCGCGCCACAAGGTCTGAACCTGATTGTACCTGCGGCGCACCCCTTCGCCGCACGCGCCGACATTGCCGCGTCCGAACTGGCCGGACTGACCCTGGTGGCGCGCGAGGAAGGCTCGGTCACCCGCACGCTCAGCGAACTGGCCGTGTCGGCGGCCGGCGCCCCCTTCGCCCCGGTTCTCACGGTCGAAAGCCGCGAAGCGGTCAAGGAGGCAACCGCCAACGGCGTTGGGCTCGGCTTCGTGCTCGATGGCGAGGTTGGCGAGGATGCGCGCCTGAAAGCCCTGCCTGTTCGCGGACTGTCGCGTAAGGTCGGGGTCTATGCCGTCGCTCTGCGCGAAAGCCTCGAAATTCCGGCGGTTTCCGCCTTTGCACGCCTTGCTCAAGCCGGGTGATTTCGATATAATATTTTCAAATATATTAAGTTTGGAAATATGAAATAATTATGAATAAGCTCGACGCCCTGTCGCAGGAAATCTGTTCCATCTATTTGCGCGACGGTCATCACGCCTACGGCCTCTACCACCTCAATCAACTCCAGCACGCTCTGCAGTCGGCCCAACGTGCCGAGGCTCAGGGCCTCTCCCCCGCTCTGATTATGGCTGCCCTGTTGCACGATGTCGGGCATATGGTTCACGATCTGGGCAACGCGCCGGCGGAAGACGGTATCGACGATCGCCACGAAGAGCTGGGTGCGGTCTGGGCCGCCGAACGTTTCCCTGCCGCTGTCAGCGAACCGATTCGTTTGCACGTGGCAGCCAAGCGGTACCTCTGCGCCGTCGAAGACGGGTACATGGCGACGCTCGGCAAGGACTCGGTCATTTCCCTGAAACTCCAGGGCGGGCCGATGCCCGCGGACGAACAAACCGCCTTCCTCGCCACGCCTTACGCCGCCGACGCCGTGGCGCTGCGCCGCATCGACGAGCAGGCGAAGGACCCGAAGGCCGTCACGCCGACCGTACAGGCGTTTCTCGATCGCTATCTCAAGGACGCTCTCACAGCCTGAAGGCCTATCGTCACACAGTTTATATAAACAATAATTATATACACACTGAATGCATTTACATCAGCCATGATAAGAACATGGCGGGAGCATATCGGTGGCGACTTCTATTACCCGTGCCCTGACGCGCGGCGGGCAGGTATGGGTGGCGATATACGCCCTCAGCACGGCCTTCATTACCTATTTCTGCATGTATGCCTTCCGCAAACCGCTGACCGCGGCAACCTATGCGGACATCTCCGGCTGGTCCGGCCTTCTCGGCATTCTGCTGGATTTCAAGATCGCGCTGGTCATCGCGCAGGTGCTGGGTTACGCGGCCTCCAAACTGATCGGCATCAAGGTCGTGAGCGAGGCCCGCCCTGCCGCGCGACCGCTGATGATCCTCGCCTTTATCGCCGTTTCGTGGCTGGGTCTGATCCTGTTTGCCGTGGTCCCCCCACCGTGGAAGGTGGCGGCCATCTTCCTCAGCGGCCTGCCGCTGGGCATGATTTGGGGCCTCGTCTTCGGGTATCTCGAAGGCCGCCGCCTCAGCGAGATACTGGGGGCGGGCCTGTGCGTCAGCTTCATCGTCTCTTCCGGCGCGGTGAAGTCCATCGGGCGCGCGCTGATCGTCGATTACGGGGTGCCCGAATTGTGGATGCCCGCCGCCACCGGCGCGCTGTTTTTCCCGCTGCTGGCTTTGTCGGTTTGGGCGCTGGCCCAGACGCCGCCGCCCGACGCGCGCGATGTGGCCGAACGCATCGAACGTCGCCCCATGTTCAAAGCCGAGCGTGCCGCCTTCATAGCCGCAACGGGCTTCGGGCTGTTTATGCTGGTCCTGGCCTACATCGTCCTGACGGCGCTGAGGGACTTTCGCGACAACTTCGCCGTAGAACTATGGGACGCGCTCGGTTTCGGCGACGCTCCGGCCATCTTCGCGCTTTCGGAGTTGCCCGTGGCAGGAATCGTGCTGGTGCTGTTTGGCCTCACCGCTCTGATCCGCAATAATCGTCAGGCCGTGCGGGTCTATCATATCATGATCATCGCCGGAGCCGTTCTGATGGCTGGCGCAACCTTCGCCTGGCAGACCGGACACCTGTCGTCGATAGGGTGGATGATCGCCGTCGGCGCCGGCGTCTATCTCGGCTACGTGCCTTATAATGCCGTGCTGGCCGACCGTCTGACGGCCGCCATAGGCGTGCCTGGCAATGCGGCCTTCTTCATATATGTGGCGGATTCCTCCGGCTATGCCGGCAGCGTCGGTCTGATGCTTCTCAAGAATTTCGGCAACCTGTCCGTAAGCTGGCTGAGCTTCTTTTCCACCGTGTGTTATGCGTCGGCCGCGATCATATGCGCAAGCACCCTAACCGCCCTCATCTACTTCCATCGCCTCTGGGCGATTAAAGCCTAGAGCGAGATGATTTAAAGTGGAAACATCATCTCGCTCTAAGTGTTTGAGTGGTCGCGCAATTTTTCCGTAAAGTGGTGCCCACTTTATCGGATTGCGCTCTAGCCCTGCCTCCATGCACGTTGCCACAGGCTTTGAGGCACGGCGGGCGACACTTCCGAGATATTGGCCAGTTTTTGAATCACCGTCTGCAAAGCCGCCGGGTCGCGGACGGCGTTCAGCCGGAGAATCTCCAGCTCACGCCGCAACGATGAATAGGCGTTGGCTGCAATGAAATGGCTTTGCGATCTCTCGGACCAGCGCATGACCGATTGCAGTATCGAGACGATCGACACCCCCGCACCGGCCAGAAACAGCAGCAGGACGACAGAGTCGTTATAGGCCTTCAGCAGTTCTTCAAAAGCGAAGATAGCCGTGCTGAGGACGGACACCAGGGCGCCACCGAGAATATTGGCGATGGTCGTCCAGCGAGCCAGTCGATCGAACACGTTGGTCGCGTACCAGTGCGCGTGCTGCGAATGTTTCACCCGCGTTTCCGTTGCCGTGAGAAGGGTCTCGAATGCATCGGTCGTGGTCGGCGTTGCGTCGGTCATCATGTCCCCCCGCATTCACCATAACAGACCCCTTCGATCCCGGCGAGCCCCCCTACTCCACCCGCAATTTGCGTTTGCGCCGACGGATGAATTGCCACGCCCCGACCAGCACCACGATCACGCCGAGGCTGTAGCCGGCCGTCACGCCTTTCGAATGGCCGACGACCGGCTCCAGCACATATTTGATCAGATTGATGATGTAGTAGGACAGCGCAAAAACTGACAGCCCCTCGACCAGTTCAGACAGCTTGACCTGCAACTCCGCGCGGGCGTTCATGTTTTTGAGCAAAAGCTGGTTTTGCGTTTCGAGCGAGATCGAGACCTTGGCGCGCAGCAGATCGCTAACCCGGCCAATCCGGTCCGACACGTCGTTCAGCCGTGCCGACGCCGCCTCGCAGGTGCGCATGGCCGGTTGCAGACGCCGTTCGATGAACGCCTTCATGGTGGAGAAGCCTTCCACCGGCCGTTCGCGCAGCGATATCAGCCGATCCTCTACCAGCCGCGCATAGGCTTCGGTCGCCCCCAGACGAAAGCCCACCTCGTTGATGCGCTGTTCGACGTCGGCGGACAGGGCCGTCAGGCTATCGTAGATATCGTCCTGCGATGCTCCCGGCCGGTTCAGTTGCCGCGTCATGTCGACCAGTCGCTGCTCCGCGCCCTTCAGCCAGGTCAGTATGGCGCGCGCCTCCGGAAAGCCGAGCAGCGCCAGTTTGCGGTAATGGCCGATCTCGATCAGGGTTTGCAGCAGACGCGACAATTCGTCGTTGCGCAGCCCCTTGTCGTGGATGAAGATCCGTCCGGCTCCGTTGTCATGCGCTCTGAAATCGGTCCAGATCTGCGCACGACCGTCGAACGCGTCGCAACTGACGCAGGTCGACAGGTCAAGGCACCGGCCCAGACTGTCCATGTCGGGCGCGTGCCGGTCGACTGCGATTTCGACGCTGCGAAAAACCTGCCCCGGTGCGCCGCTCAGCCAGTCGAAGGCCTCGGTGCGCAGGACGCAAAACCACAGCCGGTCGGCCGCCGCCTGCAGCGCCGCCGGATCGGACGTATAGCTCAGCCAGGTCGAAAATTCGCCGTGCCGTTCCCATATCCGCCCGGCCTGCGCTTCGATGCGCGCCAGCCGTCCTTCCGCGCCGTCGCCCAGACGGTTCACCCACTCGGTTTCCGCGGCGCGGTCGGCATCGTCGACCAGCAACACCCAACTCCGCAGAGCCAGCGGCGCGGCCAGCACCGGCAAGGCCCGTTCGTGCATAAGCTCGCTCAAGGCAAGGCGTAGCGGATGATCGGCGATCTGAGTCATGGGGCTCCCCTCCATGCCCGCATAATGAGACAAACACCGTCTGACGCAAGCAAAATAACGCCATTAGTCTGAGTTATTGAGGCCGTTCACGGCCAGCGGCATCAAGCCTCAGCGCTCCAGCTTGGTCGCGAGAATGACCGAGGTGGTTGTGCGTTCCACGCCTTCGAGCAGGCCGATGCGGTCGATGAGGTCGTTAACCTCCTCGCTGTTGGCCGCTTCGATCATGGCGATGATGTCGTATTCACCGCTGATGGCGTAGATGGCCGAAATCTCGGTGAGACGCGCCAGTTCCGTCTCGACCTCCAGATTGAAACGCGGCAGACACTTGATCATTACGTGCGCCCGCATACGGGTGCGTGAAAAGGCCTGCCCCATGCGCAGCGTATAGCCGCCGATGACCTTTTCGGCCTCCAGCCGCGCCAGTCGCGCATAGACCTGGGTGCGCGGAATTTCGAGTTGCTTGGCCAGATGCGACACGGTCAGGCGCGAATCCTCGCGCAGCGCCGCCAGAAGCCGGCGGTCAGTGGCGTCGATCTCAGGCGTGACCTTGCGCGTCCCCATGCGTCCCCGATTCAGGCGCTTTCCGAAAAGTGCGTTAAGTGAACGCTACACTATTTTTCGTCCGCGAAAATAGCCGTTTTCGCCGGCGCGTCCGCCGACACCGTGCCGCGATACATACCGAGGTCGTTCAACCCGAAGGCCACTTCACCCGCCGCGTCCATGGCGATCAGCCCGCCGTCCCCGCCGATCGCGCCTACGGCCATGATCGACTCCTGCGCGGCGTCGGCAATGTTCTGGCCCTTCCACGTCACGCGGTCGCAGACCTGACGCGCGGCGGATTCGCGGATGAAATATTCGCCCGTCCCCGTCGCCGAAACCGCGCAGGCTCCGTCCTTCGCATAGGTGCCGGCGCCGATGATCGGCGAATCCCCGATACGGCCCCAGCGCTTACCCGTCGTGCCTCCCGTAGAGGTCGCCGCCGCCAGATGGCCGTCCTGATCGAGCGCCACCGCGCCGACCGTACCGAACATATGGGTCATGTCGACCGCCGCGAGGTTCTTTTTCTTCCACGCTTCGAGCTGATCCCAGCGCGATTGCGTGAAGAAGTATTTGGGATCGACCTGTTCCAGCCCCTTCTCGACCGAAAACCTGTCCGCGCCGTCGCGGGCCAGCATGACGTGCGGCGATTTATCCATCACCGCGCGGGCCAGAGACACCGGGTTCCTGGTGCGCGTCACACCCGCCACGGCCCCGGCCTTCTGCGTCGCGCCATCCATAATGGCGGCATCCAGTTCATTGATACCCTCGGCAGTGAAGACCGCACCCTTGCCGGCATTGAGCAGCGGATTATTCTCCAGCACGCGCACCGTGGCTTCGACGGCATCGACCGCCGTACCGCCCTTTTCCAGAACGGCCTGACCGGCCGCCAGCGCCTCGGTCAGTCCCGCGCGATACTGCGCCTCGCGTTCCGGCGCAAGATTGGCGCGCTCTATGACGCCCGCCCCGCCGTGGATGGCCAGCGCCCAGCGCTTCTTTTCACGCATCACGCCGTCCTGCACCGTATAGTGCTTGACGAAGGCGGGGTTGCCGATAGCGCGCGTCAGCACGTTGAAGGTGCTGCCCTTGCCCAGGCCCGTGACCTTGATATTGTCGGCCGTGAGCGGCTTGCCCACCTTGAGGTCGGTCGGCTTCATATCCTCGAACACCCAGGCATAGCCGCCGATATTGCTGAAGACGCGCGCCGAACCGTCACCATTGACCGCCAGCACGGTTTCTTCATCCACGCCGATGCCAGTCAGCGGCCGCCCGGCCAGTTGCTGCGACTTGGCCAGAAAAGCCAGCAGACGGCCCTGACGCTTGCGCTCCTTGAAGTGGGTGTCGGTGACGATGCCTTTCAGCAGATCGAAACGCAGGAAGTCGGTTTCCATGGTCACCGCCGCGCCCAGCGGGTCCTTCAGCGCCTCTTCGGAATCGATGCTGCCGCCGTCCATCGCGCCGTAAGCATATTCGCCCTGCACGGCCAGGCCCGCCGATGTGCCGCCCAAAGGCTTGCCCGCCGCCACATGGGCATTGAGCGCAGCTTCGACCGGCGTGCCTTTCCAGAAACGCACATAGTTCGACTGATCCCCGCCGGCAAGGAAGATGCCGTCAGCATTTTTCAGTGCTTCAAGGAGCACCGGATCGGTCGAGGCCTTGCGGTCAGTAAACACAAAGGTGCGGATCGAGGCGAAGCCGCCGACCTGCTTGTACATCTCGTCCGCCGTGCTCGTCGTGCCCGACGCGCGCAGGACGACGACGTGGCCATGCCCCGCCTTGTCCGCGAACCAGCGGAAGGCGTCATAGGGCCACTCCCCGCCTCCGGCCATCAACAGACCCGGCTGCGGTGCCGTTTCGCGCGGCTTTTGCGGGTCGCCGATAAGGAAGGTCTTATAGCCCTTACCCCCGAAAAGGCCCCCTAAAAAATCCTCTGCGGCTACGGGCGTTACCGCAGCGCACAAAATTGCGATCACAAACAACAGGATAGGTGCGCGACGCGACATGATTGCCTCCGTAACTAGTTGACCCGGCGTTACATTAATGTGTCACATCTAAGCACATGTGAAGTCTTTGCGACAATATGATTGCACAAATTTACATTCTGAGATCACATTTCGACAGAATAGCGGCGCGTGGGGATAACGCGCCCATAACCCCGTTACCTTCGCTCAAGCGCTGTGGAGTGCACCATGTCGAGATCACACTTACCCGTCATGCTCAAGATCGCTTTGCTGGCGGGCACTAGCCTGATACCGGTCAGCGCCGCAGCGCAAGAGGCGCCCGCAGCGGCTGAAGAGCCTGTCGAAACCGTCACCGTTCTCGGTTCCCGCATCCCCCGCATCCGCAAGGAAGGCCCGGCCCCCATCACGACCGTCACGGCCCAGACTATCGCCGCCGAAGGCTACACCACCATTCCCGACGTGCTCAAGAGCCTGACCCAGAACGGCGGTCAAACCCAAAGCCAGCAATCCTATGGCGGCGCGCTGACGACGCCGGGCGCGGCACAGGTCGATCTCCGCGGCCTCGGCCCCAACCACACGCTGGTCATGATTAATGGCCGTCGCGTCGCCGACTTCCCGATGCCCTATCAAGGCCTCAGCAACTTCACCGACGTGTCGAACATCCCGCTGGGCATGATCGAAAAGGTCGAAGTGCTGTCGGGCTCGGCTTCGGCCATCTACGGCTCCGACGCCATCGCCGGCGTGGTCAATTTCACGCTCAAGAAGAAGGTCGACAAGACGACGGTCGATCTGCGCCTCGGCACGACCGAGCACGGCGGCGGCGATGACAAGACCCTGACCCTGTCCACCGGCTTCAGCAAGAACAGGTTCAACCTCGTCTTCGGTATGCAACTCAGCGACCGCGACCCGGTGTGGGGCTTCGACCGCGAAATTCAGGACTCGCGCGAAGACGCGCCGACCGCACGCAGTCGCTTCCCGTTTAAGGTCGCCCAGCGTTACGACGTAGAAGCCTATTACGCCACCGAAGACGGCACGGACTGCTCGAAAATGACGGGTCTGGCCGGCGGTACGGTCGTCAAGACGGTCGATCGCTTCGACGACTATTACTGCGCCTCGCCGACCGCCGTGTCCTACGGCACCATCACCTCGGGTCGTCAGTCGGGCTCGACCTTTACTTCAGCCACCTATGAGATCGACGACAAGACCACCCTGTTCGCCGACCTTCAGCTCAGCGTCACTGACACGCAGGTCATGAACGACGTCACTTACTGGCGCTATCAGGACGCCGAAGGCACGGCCGTAGACTTCTACAACGAATATTCGGGCGAGTGGGAAAACTGGTCGCGCGTCTTCATGCCCGAAGAAATGGGTGGCCTCGAAAAGGGCATGATCCACAACCACTCGACCAGTGGCGCTTTGACCGCCGGCATCCGCGGCGCCTTCGGTCAGCAATGGACCTATGAAGCGGCGGTCAACTATTCGACCTACCGCTCGCGCATCAAGATTCCGCAGATCGTCGCCGCCAAGGCCAACGCCTTCTATCTGGGCGAAGCGCTGGACGATGACACCTTCGACGCCGATCCGGCCAAGCTGTTCACGCCGCTGACCCCGGCGCAATACGGCTCGATTTCGGAGAATGCCCGCACCAAGGCCGAAGCCACGGTCAAGGGCCTCAGCCTGTCGTTCAACCACCCGGCCCTGTTCGAACTACCCGCCGGGCCGGTCGGCTTCGCCGCCATCGCCGAATTCGACGAGCAATCCTATTCGGTCCAGCCGAACGCTAACGCCACCAATTTCGGTTATTATTATCAGTATGCGGCCACCTCCGGCGCGGGCAAACGCGACCATAAGGCCATCGGCGCCGAACTCTCGCTGCCGCTGCTGTCGAACCTTCAGGCCAGCGTCGCCGCGCGTTATGACACCTTCGGCTTCGCGGACCGCGACATCGGCAAGACGACCTACAATATCGGTCTGGAATACCGCCCGATGAACAGCCTGTTGCTGCGCGCGGCCTACGGCACGGGCTTCCGCGCGCCGGACCTGCACTATCTCTACGCCAATCTCGACCTCTTCCACCCGACCGTCATCGACTATTATCAGTGCCGCACCGACCCGACGGAAATCGGTCTGCCCTATGACGAGTGCTACTACTCCGAAGAAGAAATCCTCAAGCACCGCGAAGGCGACACCAACCTCAAGCCTGAAACCTCAAAGTCGTACAATGTCGGCTTCGTCTGGCAACCCTCGCGTCACTTCGACATCTCGATCGACTACTTCAACATCGACATGAGTAACCAGATTCAGGATCTGAGCCTGAAGAAGCTGCTGACCGACGAAGCCGACTGCCGCATCGGTCAGACCGACACGGGCCAGACGGTGAACCCGACGTCGCCGACCTGCCTCGACGCCCTTTCGCGGGTCAACCGCGATAGCGGCGGCACCATCACCTATGTCTATATCAACCCGATCAACCAGGCGAACGAGAAGACCGACGGCATCGACCTCAACTTCCACGCCGCCCTGCCGGAAACCAAGGCCGGTAAATTCTCGCTCAGCGGCGGCTATACCTATGTGCTCAAGCACACCTCGATCCAGTTCGAGGGCGACGACAGCATCGATCAGCTCAAGGTCGACAGCGGCTATTACATCCCGCGCGACAAGGCCAACCTGTCTCTGACCTGGGCGCTGAACCCGGTCTCGGTCACCCTGACCGGCAACCGCACGGGTAAGCTGCCGAACTATGATGAAGACGCCCGCGTCAAGGCCTACACCATCTATAACGCCACCGCGACCTGGGACATCAAGACGAACCTGAAGGCGACGCTGACGCTGAACAACCTGCTCGACCGCAAGCCGGTCCGCGACATGGGCTGGACCAGCTATCCCTACTACAACAGCGACTGGTACGACTCGATCGGCCGTGCCGGCTATATCAATCTGAGCTATTCGTTCTGATAAACAAAACCCCGAAAGCGCAGGCTTCCGGGGTTTTCATGACCGTTCCAGCCACCTTTGCCAAAGCACTGCGATTTCCGTTTCCCGCCGTTGTCGCGTGGCCTCCGGCGCCGTATCAACACCGGAAAAGCCATAGAGTAGGTTGCCCCTCTCCGTGACGGTCACCGGATCACCGCCAAACTGATCAGCGGTGATATCGACAATCCAGTTTTCGCAAGTCACCCAAGCATGAGCCTCCCAACGCGCATCGGCAAAATAGCCGTAGGGGCCAAGTTCTGGCCCCTCCTCCGACAGGCGCGGCACATTGTTGACCCACGCAGCGTCAAAACCGTGCGCCTGCAATACACGCGACAAAAACAGGCTCGACCGCACACAGGTGCGCGTCGAAAGCACGACCGGTGACAGGCCACGCGCCGACTGCCACTCCTCCCAAACCGGCAGCAGAAAGTTTCGCGCTTCTGTGGCGAGAGCCATCAGGCGAGTTCTAGTCATGCCGGTAAACGACTTTGCCGCCCAGCATGGTCAGCACGACCTTCGTATCACCCAAGGCTTCGGGATCGGTCGCCGTCAGATCGCGATCCAGCACAATGAGATCGGCCAGCTTGCCCACTTCTATAGACCCCACGCTGTCATCGACGTGCAAGGCATAGGCCGACCCCATGGTCATGGCGCGCAGGGCCGAATTCAGCGTCAGGCCCGGATCGACGCCCAAGCGCCCCGGATATTTGACCTGATCGGCTTTGGCCGCCGTGCGCGTCACCGCGACCTTAAGCGCGAACCATTCGTCCAGCGCATCGACCGGCCAGTCGCTGCCGAAGGTCAGCCGCGCCCCATAAAGCCCCAGCAGACCCGACGGCTCTATAATCGCATGGCGATAGGGCCCCAGATAGTCGCGCGCACCTTCGATGGTGTCGGCGGCAGGCTTACCCCACTGGAACGACAACACCGGTAAGGCGTTCAACGCGGCAAAACGCGCATAGTCCGCCGGATCGACGATCTCGGCATGGGCGATGGCCGGGCGGATATCCTTGCCCGGATAGGCACGACGCAACGCCTCCACGCCATCAAGCGCCAGACGCACGGCTCCGTCCCCATCGGCATGGATATGCGGATCGATGCCAGCCTCAGCCAGCAGGCTTAGGGTTTCATTCAGTTGCGCCGTGGTGAAATAGGGTTGCGGCCCGCGATGGTTTCCAGGCCGCCAGTGCGGATCCGCTTCCGTGCCCTTGTTCTCGAAATAGGGCGCCACCATCACCCCGGTAAAGGCTGGCGCCGTGATCACCCCGTCGAGAAACAGCTTGGCCGTATGGACGCGCAAAGCCGGTTTCACGCCCTGATCGCCAGTGTCGTAGAGCCCGCGCTGGCGCACGACCTCCGCCACCGCGGCCTTGGCATTGTAATGTTCACCGGCGTCGATCAGCACGGCAAAATGCCCGCGCGCCGTCAACTCGCCGCGCCTGTAAAGCGTCTGATAAGCCGTCAGGGTTTCGATGTCAGTATAGGCGTCGAGAAAGGTCGTAATCCCCTGCTCGGCCATCAGTCTCAGCGCGATCTGCGCGGCCTTGAGATTCGTGGCTTCGTCCGGTGGCGGGATCAGGGCCTGCACCATGGATTGCGCGGCGTCCTCCAGCAAACCGGTGGCCTCGCCGTCGGCCCCGCGCACGATCTTGCCGTCCTTGGGGTCAGACGTGTTACGAGCGATCTTCGCTACACTCAGCGCCTTGCTGTTGACCAGAGCCGAATGCCCGAAGGACGAACGCACCATAACGGGTCGAGGAGTCTTCAGCGTATCGAGATCGGCGCGCGTCGGCGCATAACCCGTCGGGATCATATCCTGCTGGAACCAGTTGATGACGACCAGCCAGCGCTCAGCCGGCGCATCGGTCTCAGCATCCAGACAGGTCTGAATTTTTGTGAGAAACGCCTCGCGCGTCAGCCGCTCATAGTTGAGATTGCACCCCAGCGTCCGCAAGCCTCCCGATTGCGGATGCATATGCCCGTCGACCAGACCCGGCATAAGCGTCCGGCCCTTGAGATCGACAACTTCCGTCCGCCTGCCGATATGCGCCTTGGCATCGGACGATTTGCCGACAAAGACGATCCGTCCCTCCTTGACCGCCACGGCCTCGGCCACAGCGTCATGGGTATCGACAGTCAGTATCTTGCCATTGATGAAAACCGTCTGCGCAGCGGGTGCCGCCGAGGCCCCCGAAGCCCCGCCCATTGCCGCCAGGCAGAGGCCCAGCTTTATCCATGCCTTCATCACAGCCTCCCGTTCACAGGCATTCAGGCTGAAACGGAAGGGGAAAGGCTGTCAAGCAATGGGTGATGATATTTCCGGCGAGATAATACCGGTTCAGAACAACAAAAAAACCGGCGCTGAATAGCGGCCGGTTTCTTTAAAGGTAGAGTGAGTGAAGGGTTATTGCTTGTGTTTGATAGACCTGGCGGCGACCTACTCTCCCGCGCCTTAAGACGAAGTACCATTGGCCCAGGCAGGCTTAACGACCGAGTTCGGAATGGGATCGGGTGGGGACCGGCCGGCATAGCCACCAGGTCAATCAAACACAAGTTAAGGAAGACATTGTCGTTATGAACGCGCACGGTTTTCGGTGCGTTTATTTGAGGGAACGATCAAGCCGATCGGATTATTAGTACTGGTTAGCTTCACTCCTCACGGAGCTTCCACACCCAGCCTATCAACGTGGTCGTCTACCACGATCCTCAGCGAGACCTTGTTTTGAGGTTAGTTTCCCGCTTAGATGCTTTCAGCGGTTATCTATTCCATACTTAGCTACCCTGCTGCGCGGCTGGCGCCACGACAGGTCCACCAGAGGTATGTCCATCCCGGTCCTCTCGTACTAGGGACAGATCCTCTCAAGTCTCGAACACCCACGGCAGATAGGGACCAAACTGTCTCACGACGTTCTGAACCCAGCTCACGTACCACTTTAAATGGCGAACAGCCATACCCTTGGGACCTGCTCCAGCCCCAGGATGTGATGAGCCGACATCGAGGTGCCAAACTTTGCCGTCGATATGGACTCTTGGGCAAAATCAGCCTGTTATCCCTAGAGTACCTTTTATCCGTTGAGCGATGGCCCTTCCACGCAGGACCACCGGATCACTATGGCCGACTTTCGTCTCTGCTCGACTTGTCAGTCTCGCAGTCAGGCGGGCTTATGCCATTGCACTCATCGAACGATTTCCGACCGTTCTGAGCCCACCATCGCGCGCCTCCGTTACACTTTGGGAGGCGACCGCCCCAGTCAAACTACCCACCACGCCATGTCCCGGACCCGGATAGACGGGCCGCGGTTAGACGCCAACAGCAATAAGGGTGGTATTTCAAGGATGGCTCCACAAGGACTGGCGCCCCTGCTTCATAGCCTCCCACCTATCCTACACATGTTGCTGCTAACGCCAAGGCGAAGCTATAGTAAAGGTTCATAGGGTCTTTCCGTCTGACCGCGGGAACCCCGCATCTTCACGGGGAATTCAATTTCGCTGAGCCTATGCTGGAGACAGTGGGGAAGTCGTTACGCCATTCGTGCAGGTCGGAACTTACCCGACAAGGAATTTCGCTACCTTAGGACCGTTATAGTTACGGCCGCCGTTTACCGGGGCTTCAATTCGGAGCTTGCACCCCTCCTTTTAACCTTCCGGCACCGGGCAGGCGTCAGACCCTATACGTCGCTTTACAGCTTCGCAGAGCCCTGTGTTTTTGATAAACAGTCGCTACCCCCTGGCTTGTGCCACTCAGTCCTGCTTGCGCAAGGTGAGTCACGCTTATCCCGAAGTTACGCGTGTAATTTGCCGAGTTCCTTCAGCATAGTTCTCTCAAGCGCCTTGGTATGCTCTACCTGACCACCTGTGTCGGTTTCGGGTACAGTCTATGTATGAGTTATTTCCAGGGACAACTTCGCTGCATGCACAATCCAATAAGCACATACAACTTACGCCATCCGTCACTTCATACTGGCTCCGGAATATTCACCGGATTCCCATCGACTACGCCTTTCGGCCTCGCCTTAGGGGCTGGCTAACCCTGCGCAGATTAGCTTTACGCAGGAACCCTTGGTCTTTCGGCGAGAGTGTCTCTCACACTCTTTATCGCTACTCATGTCAGCATTCTCACTTCCGATACCTCCAGCCAACCTCACGATTGACCTTCTCAGGCTTACGGAACGCTCCGCTACCGCTCACTTACGTGAACCCATATCTTCGGCGTATGGCTTGAGCCCCGTTACATTTTCCGCGCAGGATCGCTTGATCAGTGAGCTGTTACGCTTTCTTTAAAGGATGGCTGCTTCTAAGCCAACCTCCTGATTGTCAATGCAATCCCACATCGTTTCCCACTTAGCCATAACTTGGGGGCCTTAGATGATGGTTAGGGTTGTTTCCCTTTTCACGACGGACGTTAGCACCCGCCGTGTGTCTGCCCGATAGTGCTCTTGGGTATTCGGAGTTTGGTTAGTATTGGTACAGCTCGCGCCGCCCGCAACCATCCAGTGCTCTACCCCCCAAGGCATTCGTCGGACGCTCTACCTAAATAGATTTCGCGGAGAACCAGCTATGTCCAGGTTTGATTGGCCTTTCACCCCTATCCACAAGTCATCCCAGAATTTTTCAACATTCACGGGTTCGGACCTCCAGTACATGTTACTGTACCTTCATCCTGCTCATGGATAGATCACCTGGTTTCGGGTCGTCATGCGACGAACTTAACGCTCTATTCAAACTCGCTTTCGCTACGCCTACACCTATCGGCTTAAGCTTGCTCGGCACATGAAGTCGCTGACCCATTATACAAAAGGTACGCCGTCACCCCGCTTGGGGGCTCCGACTGCTTGTAGGCTTCCAATTTCAGGTTCTGTTTCACTCCCCTTGTCGGGGTGCTTTTCACCTTTCCCTCACGGTACTTGTTCACTATCGGTCGTAGAGGAGTACTTAGGCTTGGAGGGTGGTCCCCCCATATTCAGACAGGATTTCACGTGTCCCGCCCTACTCGAGGATCTTGCTAGTTGACGCCTACGGGACTATCACCCGCTATGGTCAGCTTTTCCAAGCTGTTCGGCTTTATATCACAAGATCACTGGCCTGGTCCGATTTCGCTCGCCACTACTTTCGGAGTCTC